>NZ_CEVWQM010000007.1:0-134664 GCF_982386235.1 Desulfotomaculum sp.
GTTACTCACCCGTCCGCCACTAAGTATAAAATTCGCAAGCTTCCTTTTATACTCCGTTCGACTTGCATGTGTTAGGCACGCCGCCAGCGTTCGTCCTGAGCCAGGATCAAACTCTCCGTAAAATATCTTGCAATATCTTAAAGAGTTTTTGGCTCTTTTTATCCTAGATTTACTCGCTAGCGTCTTCTTGCCCCCTTTAGGGGGTTATAACGCTTGACGAGGATGTTTTTTGTGGTCGTCTTAGTTTCATCTTAACGATGACTTTTGACTTGACCTGTTTTTCATCCATCATCTGCTGTTTAGTTTTCAAAGACCGTTTGCTTGTCTCGATCTCGCGACCGGAAGCTTATCTTACCATGTCTTTCACTGTGTTTCAAGTGCAAGTTTTTGGTAGTTTGCTCACTGCCTTATCGGCGGTGGAATCATATCTTACCACTTTTTCTACGTTCGTTGCAAGTGGTAATTTTTGTTTGTCACCTTGCGGCGACATTTGTTATCTTAACACTATAATTATTGTTTCGCAATATGAATTTTATCAAATTTTGTTTATTTTTTCTAAAAAAATTAAAAAGTAATATTAAAACGTTTATTTTGTTTCTAAATCTATCTTTAAGACCCGAATACATAGTACCCAAAAACAAACACTACTCCCTAACCTAACGGCTAGAAAACAGTGTTTGTTTTGCATGTTCATCCAAAAGTACCCCCTATCCTCTGTTGGGGGGAAGGATCTCCAACCAATAATTATCAGGATCATTTATGAAATAAATGCCCATCTCCTTATTTTCATAACAAATACAACCCATTTTCTTATGGTGCTCATAGGCAGCAGCAAAGTCATCCACTGTAAAAGCGAGATGGAATTCGTTTTCACCTAAGTTATAGGGTTCGGTTCTATCCCTAAGCCAGGTTAATTCTAAGGTGTGTTTGGAACGGCCATCACCAAGGAAAACTAGGATAAAGTCCCCATTTTCATGATTGATACGTCTTACTTCCTCTAACCCTAATGCCTCTTTATAGAACTGAAGGCTTTTCTCTAAATTTAAGACGTTAAAATTATTATGGACAAAACTAAATTTCATAGAAAACCGTCCTTTCTGGATGTACGACTAAATATCAATTATAGTATACTTCATAGTGGGGTGAATTAATATTGAATAGCCAGGAATTACAGATCGAATATATTTATCACAGTGGTTTTGTTGTGGAAAGCAACACTGCATTATTTGTTTTTGATTACTTTCAAGGTTCCATCAATCTAAAAAAGGAAAAACAAATTTATGTCTTTTCCTCCCATGCCCATCCTGATCACTTTAACCCTGTGATTTTCGATTGGCAAAGGGAAAGGCCTGATATCCAGTACATCTTAAGTAGTGACATTTACCCTTTGCTTAATCCAAAACAAACAACCACTAACCTTACCTTCCTTTCTCCCTATGAAGAGAAAAAAATTGCCGAACTCCAGATCAAGGCCTATGGTTCTACAGATGAAGGTATCTCCTTTCTCATCAAGTACAAGGGTAACCACATCTTCCACGCCGGGGATCTTAATTGGTGGTACTGGTGGGGCGAATCCCAGGATGAAATTGAAAATGCGGAAAAGATGTTTAAAGGGGAAATTGAAAAAATAAAAGGGGCAGTCATCGATCTTGCCTTCTTCCCAGTGGACCCAAGACTGGAACACAATTATAGCCTTGGAGCAGAATACTTCATTCAAGAAGTTAAACCCAAAATCCTCATTCCCATGCATTTTGGAGATGACAGCAAGGTTATACACCAATTTGCCGAAAAAATGAAAAACTCCCCCACCAGAGTCCTAGCTTTGACCAGCCCAAACTCAAAGATACTGCCTCTTTGAGAAAAGTGTAAGTTAAAGCTTGAATAGTCGAAGGAATTTTTCGATATCCGGATCGGAATAGATGGGTGCTTGTTCTTCTAGTTGCTGTAAATAGCCAATTAAGCCGGGTAATCCAATGGCTTTAATCTCATTGACCTGCTTGCTTGCAGCAAATTTAAACTTGCCTGGATTGGCAAAAACAATGATGCCCTGTAATTCATGGGGTAAATTTACCTGACGGAACATTTTCGATAGTGCCGCTAACTTAGCCCGGGTTTGTTCCACCGGGCTTTTTTGCGGTACCCACATTCCCCGCTCCAATCTGAACCAATCCCCCTGCTCATTACAGGAGGCGGTATTCCAGTTCTTGGTTTCAAGACAGAATATACCGTGTGGGCCGAAAAGCAGATGGTCAATTTGGGTCTTGCCACCGGCAGCCTTGATATTGATATCATTTAGCAAGACCCAATGATCACCAAGCTCACGGGCCAATTGCTGAGCTACTTTTACCTCGCCAGATAATCCCTTGGGATAATTGAGCTTCTCTGGGCTAAATACAAGTTTCCCCAACCATGCTAACAATCCGCCTTTAGTTATACTTTCTTTAGTTATACTTTCATTGCTCAAATCAATATTCCCTGGCCAACTCAAAACCTTTGCCATGAGGCTATCACCCACCAATTATAGTTACAATTGCCACAATATAACTTGGATATAATTATACTTATTTATTTCTGTATGAGGTTAATTTCTGAATAATATCCCCACAAAGCTTCTATATACTTTGCATTAGCGGAGTCGGGGATGTAATTTACTAATTTTACCCGGCTTAATAATTCTCGCTTTATCTCTTCCTCTTGCTGTAGGTTGAGGCCCCTCACTGTTTTGGCGATAATATCTACATCCTGAAGCCCCACTACGGCATCTCCTACCTTTAAGTAAGTCCTTCTCACTGCCTTTGTATCACATAAACTTAGTTTAACGCTCATTTTACCTCCTCCTTACGACCCTATTGTGCTAGTAGAACTATCCCTCGGAACAGAAATGATAAGGTTTTAAACCTATGCTTTATTTGTTTCTATCCTCATTTAAACAGCCTTTTTATAGAAGGTCATTAATTCACCTAAACTTAAGTTTTTTGTCGAATATCATCGATATACTTCAAATTTCTTTTATTTGCAGGACATTGGAAAAAAGTGTAGAAAAATCAGTTAATAAAAGAGTCTGACAAGGCCAACTCCTTTGCTAATAAAAAACGGAGACGTGTGATAACTATGATAATTACTAATTATAGACTAATTGATAAGCTGGCCGAAAGTAAAGAGGCCGTTCTTTACAAGGCGTACCATAAAAAAAATCAAGAAAAAATGTTAGCACTAAAAGTCTTCAAGGAGTCCCTCTCTAACCATACCATATCCCAATTCAACCAGAGAATTGAACACCTAAAGGTATTAAATAATAATCTTGTCATCACGCCCCAGTCGTTAACCGCACTAGAAGGGTTATGCTTTATTACCCAGGATTTTTTTGATGGCGTACCACTTGACAGCCTGCGTGATACTCACTTTAAAATATCTTTGCAGGATTTTTTCACCATTGCCTGCCAATTGGCAAGGGCTGTGGACATCATTCACGAAGCAGGAATTATCCACGGCGGCATTAAACCGCACAATATACTGATTAACCGGGATACGCTAGAGATCCGCCTGATAGACTTTATAAGCACACGGGATGTTAAAAAAGTCAGCCATTTTATTTATGATCGTTCCTTTGTAAAAAATACTCTCGCCTATACCTCTCCCGAACAAACTGGCCGTATCAACCACAGAGTAGGTTTTTATTCGGACCTTTATTCTCTTGGCGTGGTATTTTACGAAATGTTAGCTGACTCATTGCCCTTTGCTGCCGACAATCCCCTTGAATTAATTCATTCTCATCTGGCCCAAGAGGCCCCCGATGTACATGAATTAGACCCGGGGATTCCAATTATGATAAGTAAGATCGTTTCTAAATTGATGCTCAAGGCACCTGAGAAGCGCTATCAGAGCTCAAAGGGGCTTCTAGCGGATTTGGTGCGCTGCAGGGATGAATATGCTGCCACTGGTTCGATCAAGGAATTTCCTCTGGAGGGAAGTGTTCATAACCGCAGGGATACTTTCATCTCCAAGATGGTCGGCCGTGATGACGAAAGTGAAATAATTCTTAAGGCATATGCCAAGGCCGCCCAGGGGGAGTTTCGCTCGGTGCTTATTTCTGGCCTGTCTGGTATCGGGAAGACCCGTTTAATCCAGGAACTGCAAAAACCAATTATAAAACACAAAGGCTATTTCACATCAGGTAAATTTGACGTGTATCAGAAGAATATCCCCTACAGTTCTCTGATTCAGGCCTTTCGAAATTTGATGCAAACCCTTCTAACTGAAAGTGAAGAAAGGGTTACAATTTGGAAGAAAAAAATATTGGACGCTTTGGGACAAAATGGCAAGGTCTTGACAGATGTTATCCCTGAACTCGGCCTTCTGATCGGCCCACAGCCTGCGATTCAACAACTGCCCCCCATTGAATCATTGAACAGGTTTCATGACCTCTTTGGCCGATTTTTAACCTGTATGGCCAGTGAAGAGAATCCCTTGACCCTGTTTATAGACGACCTACAATGGTGTGATACGGCCTCCTTTGATCTGCTAATAACTATATTTGCTAACTATAAGAACCACCCCTATCTATTCTTTTTGGGGGCATACCGACATAACGAGGTAGATCCGAGTCACCCCCTGATAAAGTTAATTAAGCATATCAAAGAAGGTAACCAGCCATTAGAAGAAATACAGTTGGAGCCACTAATGACTCAGCATTGTCACGAAATGGTCTCATACATTCTTGACACACCACTGACACAAACAGAAGCATTGTCGGATTTTATCAACATGCTTAGCGAAGGAACCCCCTTGTTTGTCAGCGAGAGCCTGTCGTATCTGTATAACGAGAACCTTCTCTTTCTTGATGAAAACAGGCAATGGCGATGGGACATCGACAAGATCCATCAGTCTGATATGCCAAATACGGTAGTGGCACTTTTTAGCTCAAAGGTCCAAAAGCTCCCGTCGGATCTAGTAAACTTACTGGAATTTTGCGCCTGTATGGGCAATGTTTTTTCACCTACGAATATATCCCTAATCATGGAAAGAACCCTGGTTGAAACCTTTGAGATACTAAAACCGGCCCTAGGGCAAGGGTTACTGATGGAAAATAATAACTGGTTGCAGTTTATCCATGACAAAGTCCAGGAGGCCACACTGTCCGCTATAACGGCAGAAAAACGCCGCCAAATTCACTGGCAAATCGGTAACCACCTTCTCAGAACGATACCAGAAAACAGCCAAAAGATTGAAAAATCCGAAAACCTTTTCGCCGTTGTTTCCCACCTCAATTTGGGCAGGGAAAGTGAGCTGGATTCCCAGACAACCTATCTCTTATCCAAACTCAACTACCATGCCGGCAATAAGGCCTTAAATGCTCTGGCTGCAAAGGCGGCAAACGATTATTTCCGCCTTAGCAGGGAGTTACTACCGACTGACTGCTGGAAGGACGGACACTATGAACTCACTTTTCGGGTATTCCAAAAAGCGGCAAAGGCAGAATTAATGTGTGGCAATTACGAGAACTCAGAGAAACTGCTCACTGAGCTTCTCGACCATGCCAAAAGCGATTTGGACAAGGCCGAATGCTTAGTAGAACAGACAACCTCCTTATCCTCAATAGGCGATTTTATTAAGGCCATCGAGACGGCCAACCGCGGCCTTACCTATTTCGGCAAGGCCGTCCCGGCAAGTCCAGAGGAAGCCAACTTGAGAAGGAAAGAGTTGATCGCTGAAATAGCCTCAAAGGGCGATATCTGGGAGACCCTCAGGAACATGCCCCTTACCACAAGCAGAGAGCACCAGATTGAGTTTGCATTTTACAGTGAGCTTATACCTGACCTTTATCTATCCGGTCTTGTGCCGCAACTTTATTTAACGGCAGCACAGGCGACCCTGCACTGCTTATCCAGTGGTATGGATGCGTCCGTTATTTATGCTTTTTGTGCGATGGGCCTTATGCACACAGAACAGGAGGAGTTTGAACAGTCCTTCAAATATGAAGACCTTATTCGTGACCTGTGTGCAAAATATCCAAACACTTTAGGAGCAACCCGCGGCATGAATGGGAATGTATATATCCTAATGCACTTGAGAAGCACTTCAAGGGAGATCGTGGACTACTGTCTCAAATCGATTCGATGTGGGATAAACTGCGGTGACTTGTTTAACAGCAGCCTTTCATATGGTCCCCTGATGTGGAATCTCCAGGTTCAGGGCACGGACCTGTCTAGTATAGACGCTTATGCCAAGGAATGCCTTCAGTTTTCCAACAGATATCATCTGTCCTTGTCCAGAGGTCTTGCCGAAGCTATGCAGGCAGGCTGGATTGAGCCTATGAAGAAGCACTATCGGCCAGAATCTATGGAAGAAAAAACAAGGCAATGGGAGCAGGATAATCACATTGTTTCAATAGCAAGCTATTACATCCACATGGCCCTGTCCCATTACTATTTTGGCGAGCATCATGAGGCCGAAGAGTACCTGGTTAAAGCACAACCCTACTTGGTAGGCCTTTCAGCCAGTGTACTGAAAAGACAATGGCGTATCTTTCGGGTGTTGAATACCCTCAAACTGTATGAGCAAGGGGCCAACTTTGGAAATAGACAGGAATTGCTGGCAGAAATCCAGCCTTCCATTAAAAAAATTGAGAGGTGGGCTGGCTTAGGACCTTTATTAAAACCCTACCTTGCCTTTATTTATGCCGACCTTGAACGAGTTTCTGGGGGGGTTAAGGAGGCCCGGAGCCTTTATCTCGACGCGATAGATCTTGCACATCAACAAAAATATACGCTTCTGGAAGGTCATCTTAACGAATGTCTCGGAGAACTTCTCCTACAAGCTGGCCTGCATACGGAAAGGGTATATTTTGTCGAGGCTGCCCGTTTGTACAAGAAATGTAACGCAGAACGAAAAAGAATAAATTTAATCGAAAAATACTCGGATTATTTCGAGAACGAAAAACCTTCTATTCCATACCAAGGGACGGCATCTCCCACCAGCCTCCTACCGGACCTGGATACAGAATACCTTATGAAATCAAGCCACGCCATTTCAGCCGAAATAGAGCAGGGTGCCCTGCTGAAAAAAATCATGGATGTTGTAATCGAGTGCTCCGGGGCCCAGCGTGGCTATCTGCTAATAGAAGGAAATGACAATCTATTCGTCTATGCGTCAAGTAATATCTCGGAAAAGCAAGAGATCCAGGCGTTTAATCAAAAACTAGAGGATGTTGCAGATATCTGTAAAGCAATTGTCCGTTATGTGTACCGAACCGGAGAGACGATGATTCTTAATGATGCCTCTTATGAAGGTTTGTTCAAAGACAACCCTGAAGTCCAACAACTGCAACTGCGCTCCATCCTCTGTTTGCCGATGATTAAGCAATCAAAAATGATCGGCATAATGTACCTGGAAAACCGTTTGACTGATTCCGTGTTTACACCAGAAAAGACACGGATGACGGAATTGCTCATGTTGCAAGCAGCCATTTCCCTTGAAAACTCCCGGTTGGTAGAGGATATGAAAAAGGCGGAGGAGACCCTGCGCGGCGTAAAAGAAGAGCTAGAGCTGCGGGTGCGTGAGAGAACTGCGGAACTGGCTATGGCTAATGAACTTCTCCAAAGGGACATCAGCGACCGTAAGCGAGCCGAGGAATCCGTGAAGCTTGAAAGGCAGCGTTTCAATAATATCATGGAGATGCTGCCGGTTTATTTGATATTGATGTCACCGGATTATCAGGTGCCCTTTAAAAACCGAGTCTTCCGGGAGCGTTTCGGCGGTTCACACAACCGCCGTTGTTTTGAGTTTTTGTTTGGACGCAGCGAGCCCTGCGAGGATTGCCAATCCTTTAGCGTCCTAGAAACCATGGCACCACAGGAGTGGGAATGGGTCGGCCCGGATGGCCGCAACTACGATATCTTTGATTTCCCCTTCACGGATGTGGACGGCTCCACCCTCATCCTGGAGATGGGCATTGACGTCACCGATCGTAAAAAGGCAGAGGCAGAAATCCAAAGGCTCTACAGAGAGCTTGAACAGCGTGTTGACGAACGTACAGCCCAGCTGCAGATAGCCTTACAGGAAAAGGAGACACTTCTTAAAGAGATCCATCATCGCGTCAAAAATAACCTTCAGATCATCCATAGCATGCTTAATCTACAGTTGTCTCATATCAAAGATGATCAGGCTATTCGGATGTTAAAGGAGAGTAAAGACCGTGTATACTCAATGGCCCTTATTCACGAGAAACTATACCAGTCCAAGTCGCTGGCAACCATCGATCTTAGCAGATACATTCCGAGCCTAATCGATAACCTCTCCCTCTCTTACGGAGCTGCTGAAAGAGGCATCCGATTCCAGGTGGATATTGAAAAAGTTTCGTTAGGTGTTGATACCGTAATACCCTGTGCTCTAATCATCAACGAACTTGTTTCCAATTCACTTAAACATGCCTTTGTTAATTGTTCGAAATGTACGGACCGGCCAGACAAAATCCATGTTGATTTATGCCGGGATAACGAGAATAAACTTATACTAATCGTTGGCGATAATGGTATCGGTCTGCCTAAAGGCTTCAAAATAGATAATTCTGAATCACTGGGACTGAAATTAGTTAGCGTGCTGGTAAAACAGCTCAGAGGTAACATAAAAATTAGTACTAGCGGTAACACCGAATTTGTTATTACCTTTGAGGCATCAAAATAAGGAGGGCGACCCAATGGGCAATGTAAAGATACTGATTGTTGAAGACGAAGGTATTGCCGCTCTTGATTTGCAACAAACGCTAAAACGCATGGGATATCTTGTCACTGATATGGTATCTTCTGGTGAAGAAGCGATGCAAAAAGCAGAGGAGACATGTCCTGATCTGGTGTTGATGGATGTTATGCTGCAGGGAGAAATGGACGGTACGCTAGCAGCCCAAGAGATACACAGCCGTTTTGATATTCCGATTGTATATATTACTGCTTATACAGATGAGGATACATTAAGACGCGCAAAGATAGCAAAACCATTTGGCTATATAATTAAACCCTATAAAGAGAGAGAATTGCAAATAACAATCGAAATGGCATTGTTTAAGCACAGTGTGGAAACCGAACGCAAGCGGGCTGAGGAGGCCCTGCAAAAATCAAATGAGGAACTGGAGGTACGTGTCAGGGAGAGGACCGCGGAGCTAGAAAGCCTTAACCAAGCACTACGCGAGGAGATGTCAGAAAGAATTCGGGTCCAGGAAATTATCTCTCGTCAGGCTCAGGAAATTCTTGAGGTTGCTACCCCCGTATTAAGTATTTGGGAGGGCATTGTAGCCGTACCTCTGATCGGCACACTGGATAGTATGCGGACCCAGCAATTAATGGAGCAACTGTTACAAAAGATCGTGGATACTGGTTCATCCGTTGCCCTGATTGACGTTACTGGCGTTCCCGCCATCGATTCCCAAACTGCCCGGCATCTAATAGAAACGATCAGTGCGGTACGCCTCTTAGGGGCCGAGGTGGTGTTAACGGGAATCCGCCCTGCCATCGCCCGTACTCTTGTACAGTTGGGCATTAACCTTTCCAATGTGAAAACTTGCTCCTCATTATCGGCCGGGCTTAAACTTGCCTTGGCTATGTTAAAACTTCAGATCGTCAGCCGGACTTCAACTAACGGGTGTGCATAGGAGGTATTGTGATGATCAACGAAAGCATTTCAGTAATCAAAATCCGCGACATACTGCTGGTCACCATGCCACCAGATCCCGATGATCACTCCATTACCGTCCTCCAGGATAAGATCCTAAATACCATGCAGCGTTATCAGGTTAAAGGATTGATATTGGACATCTCCTCGATCAAGACGATGGACTCTTTTCTTGCCCGTGTGGTGGTAGAAACAGCCCAAATGGTGGTCTTGATGGGCGGCAAAACAGTTATTGCTGGTATGCAGCCCAGTGTTGCCATTACCGCCACCCAGTTGGGTTTGACACTGGGGGGTGCCCTTACAGCCTTGAATGTGGATCTCGCCCTGGAGATGGTCAGCGACAACTTTAAACGGGGGTTATGATCATGAACGAGGATACCCGTGGAGAGGTAGTTATCAATAATGAGAGTGACATCATTGTTGTACGGAAGAAAGTGCGAGAGGCTGCAACATTGCTGAACTTTAGTCTTACAGACGTAACGCGCATCGTTACAGCGGCCTCAGAGCTTGCTAGAAACGTTTTTTTGTATGCAGGTTCGGGTGTGATGAAGTGGCAAACCCTTAAGTCAAGCAATACCGTTGGTATCATGTTGAGCTTTAAGGATAGTGGCCCTGGCATCACCGACTTGGAACTGGTAATGAATGACGGTTACTCCACCAGCCGTGGCCTTGGCCTGGGACTCCCTGGATCCCGAAGGTTAATGGATGACATGGAGATAACATCTCAAGTAGGTAAAGGCACCACCATCGTTGTCAAGAAATGGCGGAGGTGCTATTAAAAATGTCCCTTTCAAATTTGCATGAGTTTTCAATATACCATTTAGGTGATACATATGAGGCACGACGATTCATCAAGACGATGGCCATCGGGCAAGGCTTTAATCCTCAAGAGAGCGAAGAGTTTGCTATTGTCGCGAGCGAGTTGGCTACAAATCTGATCAAGCATGCCCAAGGCGGCCAATTAATCATATGTCCCCTAGAGGACAACGGACGTCTGGGCATTAAAATAGAAACACTGGACGACGGCTCGGGAATTGCCGACGTTGAGCAGGCAATTACGGATGGTTTTTCTGCCACTGGCAGCCTTGGCTACGGCTTGGGCACAATCAACCGTCTAATGGACCAGTTTGACATCCAAGCCAGACCAGACGGCAAAGCCGGTACCAAAATCACATGCATACGATGGCGGCGTGAACCTATCCAAATAACTAAGACCTGCCCGGTTTCCTTTGGGGTTGCAACCCGAGCTTACCGTAATCTTCAATTCAATGGGGATGCCTTTGTCATCAAGCGATGGAATGAATTTGCCCTGATTGCCCTCATCGATGGGTTAGGGCATGGACAGTATGCCCATATCGCTGCCCAGACAGCTCGGGACTATATCGAAAACCACTACGTTCAGCCACTGGATGCACTGTTTCGTGGGTCGGGACGAGCCTGCCGCTCTACCCGGGGAGTGGTGATGGCCTTAGCCCGATTTGATTGGCAAGAGGGGACCATTCACTTAAATTTTGCCAGCGTTGGCAACATTACAGCCAGAGTCTTTGGTAGTCCAAACCCGAAGAGTTTCCTTACGCACCGAGGAATTGTTGGTCTTAATGCTCCTCATCCAGTTGTCTCTGCGTACAACTGGCATTCGGAATTCTGTTTAATACTGCACACGGATGGCTTATCTACGGACTGGCACTGGAACGACTTTCCTAACCTGGCTGTGGAGTCCGCTACTCGTGCTGCCCAACACCTGCTGCTAAAACTGGCCAATGGTAACGATGATGCCACTATCATTGTGGTGAAAGGTGATCCCCGATGAACGAAAGAAGTGAAACAATACTTTCTTTAAAGAATCAGTTGGCCGAAGCACTTAAAAGAAACCGCCTGCTCCAGGAAGAATTGGCTGCAACAAACAGCGGTCTGCTGGCCTTGACTTTGGAGCTTGAGGCCAAGAACGAGGAAGTTCAGGTTATCACACAACAGCTTGGGCAAGTATCTAGAATGGCAACCATGGGCGAACTGGCAGCGAGCATCGCACACGAACTAAACAACCCCCTGACAACGGTCAGTCTAAGGGTGGAATCTTTGTCCGCTCAGATTTCTGCTGACGATCTAAAGCAGCGATCTTTACAAATTATCTTCCATGAAATCGAGCGGATGAGCACCCTTATCAAAAACCTGCTGGATTTCAGCCGACGCGGTCAAAGACAGGTTTCCACAGTCGATGTCTGCCGGGAACTAGAGCACACCCTGGAGCTTATTTATTATCTATTTCGCAAAAAAAGGATTACTATCAAACGGGAGTATCAATCGGAATTGCCTAAGATTAATGCAGACAGCCAGGGGTTGCAGCAGGTGTTCATAAACCTATTCACGAATGCCTGCGATGCGATGCCTCAGGGCGGAACACTAACGATTAGGGTATTTATAGATCCTATCGATTCCGAGTATATCGCTATTGAGTTTAGTGACACGGGTATAGGCATTCAGCCCGAAGCCCTGTCCAAAGTGATGGATCCCTTTTTTACTACTAAACTAAAAAATAAAGGCACTGGGTTGGGCCTAGCCATTTGTCGTCGTATTATGCAGGAGCATCATGGTTTAATCAATATCACCAGTGAAATCGGTAAAGGCACCACGGTTTCTTTGAAATTGCCCTTATAATGTACATTTGATAAACGAAATCTAAATTCGTTTTCCTACGGTTGATTGGGGGTTGCGCACATTGGTTGATACCATAAAAAACCGGATTTTAGTTGTTGATGATGAGGTCGAATTATTGACTGCCTTATGTGAAATTCTTAATGAAAAGGGGTACGAGGCCTTAGGTTTTTCATCCTGCAAAGATGCCTTCACCGCTTTAATCGAACAGGATGTAGATATACTTTTAGTCGATTTAATGATGCCTGAAATGGATGGAATTGAGTTTTTATCAGAAGCGCAAAAAATTGACCCTAATGTTATTGGCATCCTCATGACTGGTTACGGAACAGTGCATACAGCAGTAGAAGCTATGAAGGTCGGAGCATGTGACTATGTGTTAAAGCCTTTTAAAATAAACATGCTGCTGACCGTGTTGAACCGTGCCTTGGAAATGAGACGTTTGAGGAATGAAAATTTACAGCTTCGCGAGACGATGGCTATTTATGATCTTTCAACTGCTGTTTCCTCCACCTTTGAAATGCCGGTAATTCTAAATAAGATTGCTGACACAGTTCTTAAGCAGTGTGAAGCCGATGAAATGTCCGTCATGTTGCCCACAAACAGTGGGAATGAATTTTATGTTGCCGTTGTCCGGGGTGAGCGAAACGAAAATATTTTGGGGGAATGTATCCCCATTCAAGATGGTATTGCTGGCTGGGTAGCCTCTAACCAACAGGAACTATTAATGGACGGGGAAGTTCATGATCCCCGTTTTTCTCCAATTCGGCCCCGCCCGGAAATCAAGTCCTCCCTTTCAATGCCACTGCTTGCAGGCGGAAAATGTATTGGGGTATTGAATGTTAATTCATTGAAAAGAAAATCATTTTTCCACAAAAAATTTAAGGCTTTAAAAATTTTAGCCTGCACGGCTGCCATTGCCCTGAAAAACGCTCAACTTTATGCAGAATTACGGGAGAGTGAGGCACGATACCGTCAGATAGTAGAAACAGCCACCGAAGGCATCTGGGTTGTCGATGGAGCTTGCAGAACAACCTTTGTCAACAAATGGATGGCTAAAATGCTCGCCTGCACGGTCGAAGAGATAATAGGAAAATCCTTTTTTGACTTCATCGATGACGATTGGATTGCGGCAGCTAAGAATATTGTTAATCATCGCATACAAGGAATTTCGGAGCAGCATGAATTTATGTTTCGCCGCAAGGATGGCAAAGAATTATGGGTAATTTTATCTGATAACCCCTCTTTTGAATCAAATGGGCAATATTTAGGATCGGTGTCCATGGTTACCGATATTACTAAGCGCAAGCACTTAGAGCAAGAAATGGTACGCCTTGATCGCCTTAATCTAATTGGTCAAATGGCTGCCGGTATAGGTCATGAAATAAGAAATCCCATGACTTCCGTACGAGGATTTCTACAAATACTTGGACGCAAAGAAGAATTCGCAAAAAACAAGACATACTTTGACCTAATGATTGATGAACTGGATCGAGTAAACTACATCATTACGGAGTTTATTTCTCTAGCTCGAATTAAGGTCTTAGACAAAAAACGAATCAATCTAAATGCTATAATCGAGGCTCTCTTACCGTTAATTCAAGCCGATGCAATCAAAAATGAAAGATATTTAAAAGTCGAACTTGGGGAAATTCCTGATTTGCTTTTAGACGAAAAGGAAATCCGACAGATCATACTCAACTTTGTTCGCAACGGTCTTGAAGCATCACCACCAGGCAGTGATTTGACCATCCAATCATTTATCGAAGGCGATCATGTTGTTTTAGCCGTGCAGGATAAAGGTGAGGGAATCAAACCTGATGTTCTGGAAAAAATCGGAACACCGTTCTTTACCACCAAAGAGAATGGAACCGGCTTAGGTTTGGCCGTATGTTACAGTATCGCCGCCCGTCATAATGCAAAAATAGAAATAAAAACGAATGTAGGTGGTACAACATTTTTTGTGCAATTTAAAAAATTTGACAACCAATAAACCTTATATTTATTAGAACCTTAGATGGGGCACAATTAAGTTATCGAATTGATAAGGAGGCCCCTATGAAGGCTAAATATATTTTTATGGTTGCTCTTGTATTTTTCCTGGTGGCAGTTTTACCCGGCACCAATAGCAGGCTATATTATCAGCCATCATTTAAACTCTTCCTTGGGGGCAACGCGACTCAAAGTGATTCTGCCCGTAACCGCGAGGATTTTAATAGCGACCTGGTAAAGCTCAAGGAGTTAGATGATTCCTTTGTTTATGACCTAAAGTATGCCTCCACCGATAACTTCACCGGAAAAAAGATTTATAGTCATGCCATTTGTTTAATCCATCGGAATACAGCACAAAAACTAATCTCTGCCAACAATGATTTTAAACAGCTTGGCTATAGAATAAAAATATATGATGCCTATCGGCCCTATTCCGCCCAAAGGATACTTTATGATGCCGCAGAAAACAAAAACTTCTTAGCGGATCCAGAAAAGGGTTCCAACCATAACAGAGGAACTGCGGTGGATATAACCTTGGTAGATAAATATGGTCATGAACTTCCCATGCCATCTAATTTTGATGAGTTTAGTATACGATCTAGGATTAATTACTATCGTACAGAAAAGGAACGAATCAGTAACCGTGAACTCCTTGGCAGGATAATGGTTAAACACGGCTTTAAAAGGATAGGTAACGAATGGTGGCATTTTGAAGATACAGAGTCTAAAAAATACCCCCTTTTGGATATACCCTTTGAGGCTTATGCCCCCTAGAATCATGGCATAACCCCCTATACGGACAAAGGTTACGCCATGATTCTAAGTTTATGCTCCGGGTTCATCACCAGAAATTGCATTGACAAAAGCATTTAAGCTGGGGTTGGTGGCCTTCTCTTCCGCGAAGGAAGTGCCTCCATTGAAATAGCAATAGACAGTCTGGATCAGATGGCCAAGCTGCCCCTCAAACTTATCTACCTAGGGCATGGTACAGCGATCGCCAACCCACTGGAAACAATCGATAAGGCCAGATTCCGTTTGGAAAAGTGGCTGAGAAGCCCGGAAAAAGTTGCGTGGCATGCCTGCAAACGAATATTTTCCTATGCTCTCATGATCCGAAATGGGCTGCCTGAACATGAAGTCGTTGACTACTTAATGAAGTGCGAATGGTATCATGACTTTAGTACAAATATTTTTAACCTTAAACCGATTGACTTTATCCAGCCTTTGCTGGACGAAATGCTCAGATCCAAGGCTGCCCACTGGCAAAACAACAGACTGATGCCCAGTACTCCCTATAATTGGCCAGATATACAGACTAACGAAGCGGAAAAGCGATGTAGGTTGTAGCGCCGTATCGTTAACGATCTTCGATAAAAACTTGCGAAGCATTCCGGACACTGGTATAAGACAGCCACTAAGATAGTAGAACTTTAAACAACAAGGGTACCATTTTATTTCGGAAGGAATGTAGTGGTACCCAAATGATCCCATCCCCCAGAATGGCTCTGGGAGCCACATAAGAATACCCACTTTTCTGTGCACGAAATGTCGGATGAAGATATTTAGCTTATGATATTCTATTTATGAAAGGTGGTTATCTAAATGGACTTGCTTAAGAAAATGAATGAGGCATTAACCTATATTGAAAAAAACCTTTCTCATGATATTGATTTTAAAGAGGTAGCCCGCATAGCCTGTTGTTCTGAATATCACTTTAAAAGGATGTTTTCTTTTCTGTCAGGTGTACCATTATCGGAATATATCCGCCGCAGACGACTTACCCTGGCAGCCCTTGAATTGAAAGATAACAACATAAAGGTAATTGATATTGCAATTAAATATGGCTACAACTCGCCTGATTCCTTTACAAGGGCTTTTCAAGGGCTGCACGGGGTGACCCCAACAGAAGCAAGGAATACTGTCCATTCACTAAAAGCATTTCCACAAATGACCTTTCAGTTAACGATAAAAGGGGGAAATGAATTGAACTATCGCATTGTGGAAAAAGAAGCCTTTCATATAGTTGGCATAAAGAAAAGAGTACCTATTCTATTTAACGGAATTAATCCAGAGATTGCTGCCATGTGGGAAAGTTTAAATGTAGATAGGATAAACAAACTTAAGCAACTTTCTGATGTCGAACCTTTGGGGCTGCTTAGTGCATCCACAAACTTTTCCGAAGACCGAATGGAAGAAAAAGGGGAGCTTGATCATTATATCGGTGTAGCAACAACCAAGGAATGTCCTCCAGATTTAACCCAACTAGATGTTCCTGCCCTAACATGGGCTGTTTTTGAGGCAGTTGGCCCTTTTCCTGCCACGCTGCAAGAAGTTTGGGGACGTATTTATTCTGAATGGTTTCCCACATCAGGGTATGAAAACACGGAAGGTCCTGAAATATTATGGAATGAGCATAAAGATGTGACTTCCCCAACATTTAGAAGTGAAATCTGGATGCCAGTTAGGAAAAGAAAATGTTAGGCCCTATTCACGGGTATAATAAACAATCCCTAAAGTTCCGGGCCCCACATGAAGACCAATGACTGGTCCGATGGGACAGACCGGCAAAGTGATGCCCAGGCTTTCCTGCAATTGTTTAGCTAGGTTATTGGCTTCCGTCTCAAAATTTATATGGTGAATAGCCGCTTCACCAAGGCCCTTCTTCCTAACATCTTCTAAAAAGATATTTATAATCTCTTTAAGTGCACGGTCTTTTTTACGAACTTTACTTAATAGCGCTGTTTTGCCGTCAACCACAGTAAGAATTGGACGTATTTGCAACAAAGAGCCCAACAAAGCGGCAGCTCCTCCAATTCGGCCACCCTTTTGCAAATAGGCCAAGGTATCTGGCACAAATAAAAACCTGCTTCGCCCCATGACAAACTTGGCTTGGGTTAGTACTTCTGCCAAAGACTTTCCTGCCTTGGCCGCCCTAGCCGCTGCCAATACGGGGAAACCAAGCTCCAGACAGTTAGACCTTGAATCCAAAATTTCAATACTCGCCTGGGGGTATTTATCAATAATCATTTTTCTAACCATATTTGCCGCCGAAAAGGTGCCACTCATATCTGAGGAAAGAAAAATTCCCACAATCCCATGACCTTCTAGGATAAGTTTTTCAAAAACTGTATAGAACTCCTGCGGGGCTGGTTGGGATGATGTCGGTATGGTCTGAGCCTTGGCCATTCTATTGTAAAAGGTATCATTGTCGATTGCTTCTTCACGAAATGTTTCTGAATCAATGGTGAGCCCAAGAGATACAACCGATATATCAAGGTCCTCTCTAAGCTGCCACGGTATATAGGAAGTACTGTCGGTTACGATTTTTATCGCCATTGTTTCCCTCCGGCATTGTAATTGTTTTCTATAATGTACTATATCTTGTTCCATTCATTCAACATCCATCTTCATTTTACCGCTGTGAACAAAGATTGCCTAGCTTCCAGTCACCATAAAATAAAGACAAGGGGCCTATTCCTTGTCTTTATTTTATGGCATTTTGGTTCGCTGCAAAATAGTTCTTTCTTTTTCCAAAGGGCTTAAAGTAGGAGATAACTACTAAGGAAATTAAAATGCCTAGGGATATTATCGTGCCAATGATTAACAACTCACGACTATGCAGGTACGCTGGATTTTGCAGAGGATTCATCTGACCGCTGGAACTAAGGTCAACTGTTTGGTCAAACCAAATGCGCATCAATGTAGCACCATAAAGGATGGCACCAATATTGCCAAGGGTTTTCACGATTATCCAATTGTATTTGATAAGCCCCCACTGAGTACGCAGGGAAAGCCAAACTCCCGTAATTAGACTCCCAAAGGCCCCAGGAATGATCAGAAACCAATCACAATATTTGCTAAATAAATGGGCTGCGTATATCAGTTCTCTATCGTGGATGATTGTCGTTGCAATACTTGTGAGCAAGAGTGTGCCAAAGAGACCGCTGAAATAAATAATAACAAACAGGACATGTGCAATGAGCCACCAATTCTTTTGCTTTACACTTAATTTTTCCGTTCTAAATTTACTAATGGCCACTAGCATTGCAATTAGAAGTATGATTGTAATTACCAAAATAATATTCACCCGCTTACCCCCTTCTATTATCAATTGCCTCGATCGTGGTCCCTCATAGGCTGTTTGTACAAACTATATTAATTTCTTACGACTTATCGTTCCCGTAAGCAGCAGGAAAAGAAGCAAACCCATACCCGATAAGAAAAATACCATTAATGAAGCGATTCCTATATAAACTTCACCCGTAGCCGAGGTGGTGACGGTTGCTGTAAATATGCTAAAAAGAATTAACCCGATGGCTAGGGCATAAAGTGCAGCCCGGATTTTGTTCATACCATATCTTTTTCTGGTTTCCCTTGTCAGTACACTGTAAGTCAGTAATGCTCCGCCAGCCACAATGAATATTCCTGTACCGGTAACACTTTCTCTGGGCAAATTCATGAAATATAACATCGTGGAAGTGAATATGCCAAACAAAACCAGCAATACCCCGGCAATTATGCCTGCGGTAGAAACCCGTGAGGTCATGGTTGTATAAACCGTTTGCTTTGCTGAATCCTGCCCAAGTTTGCGCATATCATCTACTAACCCACTCAAATCCCCCATTGAAATGATTGCTTCCTTGAATGCCTGATCATCCGTCATGCCCTGAGCTTTATAATCCGAAATCTTTTCTTTGATATTGGTAGTAAGTTCTTCCTTTAAATCAAATAACTGTTGGCTTGCCCCAACCCCAGAAAACAAATTGTCAATATATGCTTGCAGCCTTTGATCAATGGTGTTTTTAATAATTGACATCCGCCAACCCCCCTTTTATTAATTTATCTAAGACTTCCTTGGCAAAATCCCAATCCTTTTTATTTTGTTCATAACGTTCCTTCCCTTTATCACTAATCCGGTAATATTTTCTTCTGCCACCCTGGGTTTCATCACCCCAGTAGGATAGGATGCAATCCTCTTGTTCTAAGCGGCGAAAAGCGGTGTACAAAGTTGCTTCTTTTAATTCATATTGATGATTGCTTAATGCAATAATCTTTTTGTAGATTTCATAACCATAGCTATCACCCTGGCGAAGTATATTTAGAATGATGGTATCGGTGTTACCGCGGATTAAGTCTGTTGATATTGTGGTGGCCATAAATATTCACCTCCCCAAGTACATTTTATGAAACATTACTATGTCTGTCAAGGTACTTTTTCAGTTGAGTATTCATTCTATTAGATATACCCCCCGCCCGTGTGTGCAGAAGATGATCGTCTATGGAAATTTCAACCCGTGTTCGGGATTTGCATAAAAGCAAACCCCGCCCTGTTCTAGCAACGAACAGGGCGGGGTTATTACTAATTTCAAACCATCTCACCTTAGCAGTTTGTTAAGAAACAATTCCGTATTATTTAGAAAATCCTTGGTTAGTTGATAGTGTTCGGTTTCCTGATAGGTCTTTTGCTTTAGACCTTCTTCATCAAAGCAATAGATCATACTGTTAGGATATGACAATAAGATGGGGGAATGAGTAGCAATAATAAACTGGGCTTTTCCTGCGCTTTCTAACTCCCAGATAATCCTCAGAAACGCTAATTGCCTTTGAGGAGACAGGGCTCCCTCTGGCTCATCCAGCAGGTAGATCCCTTTCCTTTGAAAGTGGTTATTGAATAAAGACAGAAAGGACTCTCCATGGGATTGCTGATGAAGTGATTTTCCGCCATAAGGGGCATATACGTTACCGCCAAACTCCTCTGCTAAATCATCCAAATAGTTAGCAAAATTAAAAAAGCTTTCAGATCGCAGGAAGAAGCCCTTCTCCACTTTAGGAAACCAAGAAAGAGCGATGATATCCGATAGAGAAAAATCTCCCCTACTATCTACTAATAGGTGGTTTCTCCCTCCGCTAATGGTAGAAAAATCGCATGCATTTGCTATAGCCTCAAGTAGAGTTGATTTGCCCGTTCCGTTTTCACCCACTAAAAACACTACATTCTGATCCATGCAAAGGCTTTGGATGTCATTGAATGCAGGAATGTTAAAGGGATATCTCTCTCTATTCTTGACTTTACTCCAATCAAAACGAACTTCTTTTAGAAATGCCATTCCTTTAATCCTTTCCATGTAGTACCCAAATACCTCTAGAGACTAAAGGGCTCTTATAAAATCATACAGTTAGGAACACCGTTTATGCCCATGAATAGCTTACAGAATCATTGTCAATTCAGTTTATATTAGCATGATCTTCTCGGAATTCCAATAAATATTCCTTGGCAGGATTTTGCAGAAAAAAGCTGTGCAAATCTGCATCTGCACAGCTTCAGGGAAAGGATTTATTCTAATTTAATTCTTCTAAGAAGAATTAAGCAGGCACAAAGCCTTTTTGACTTTGACGTATCCAATGTCGGTGCTGTGAAATTGCCTCAATAAATTTTTGGCTAAAATGCCCCATGTCTGCCGCATTTTTAATTGTTACGACTCCCATTTCATTTACTAATTGGGCACTGGTATCAGCACCAGCAGTAGGCACACCCTGGATTTGTGAGGCAGAGAGTAGGTCTACTCCTTCATTCGTAGCCCCAATGGCCTTGGCATGTTTAAAGGCCTCGTTGATAAAATGGAGGGCGTCTCCTTGTTTCAGCAGGCTATCAACACTTTGGCGCCCGCCCGTAACATACACCGCATCGTACATAATTGAACCGGATGTTACAAAGTTTTTATTAACCTCTAACTGTTTGCCGTCTACACTGGTGATCATGCCAAGGTTCTTACTGATGATCTCATATTGTACTCCGGCTCCCGTTAAGGCTTTTGTTACCTGGGTTATTTCCGGAAAATTAAATCCGTTTTCCGCTAGGATAGCAACTTTTCTTGTCCTGACACTTTTAATGGTATTCGCCTGGCTTACCGCTGGCGATGTTGCGGTAACCCCAGTTCCACCAGGCTTTGCCGGTGGGTTAGCACCAATTCCTACTGCAATTTGGGCTGCAAGTTGACCATCTACGTTATTAAACATGTCAACCACCCGCTGTTTTATTTGTTTATCCTTTACACTACCAACCTCAAAATGGAAAGCATCGATAATGTGCTGCTTTTCCGGGGGAGACATGCTGTTCCAAAAGAGAGTTGCCTGACGGAAGTGGTCCCGGAAGCTTTCACTACGTTCTCGAATTTTTTGGCCTTCGACCTTCTCATGATAGTGTACATATCCGTTCTTAGGATCTGGGGCAGGTGTATTGGCCTGAAGTGAATTTGGGTAATAACTTACCCTGCCACGGTCGATGGTCATTCGATGATAACCATCACGTTGGTTGTTATGTACAGGAGCAACCGGACGGTTAACCGGGATTTCATGGAAATTTGGTCCGCCTAGCCTGATCAGCTGGGTGTCCAGATATGAAAATAGACGTCCCTGTAATAAAGGATCGTTACTAAAATCAATGCCAGGCACGATGTGTCCAGGATGAAAAGCCACCTGCTCCGTTTCGGCAAAAAAGTTATCTGTGTTGTGGTTTAATGTCATCTTCCCTATCTTTTTAACAGGAATGAGCTCTTCGGGCCATATTTTCGTGGGGTCTAGAATGTCAAAGTCAAATTTAAATTCATCTGCTTCATCCATCATCTGGACACCTAACTCATACTCAGGGAATTCACCCATATTAATAGCATCCCAGATATCCCTTCGGTGGTAGTCCGGGTCTTTTCCGGAAAGTTTTTGAGCTTCATCCCAAACAAGAGAATGTACCCCAAGTAATGGCTTCCAATGAAACTTAACAAAACGTGCCTTTCCCTGTGCATTAACAAACCGAAAGGTGTTAACCCCAAAGCCTTCCATCATTCTATAGCTGCGGGGAATCGCTCTGTCCGATAGCAGCCACATAATCATATGTGCCGTTTCAGGGGTGTTCACTACAAAATCCCAAAATGTATCATGGGCAGCCGTAGCCTGAGGTATTTCATTGTGTGGTTCAGGTTTAATGGCATGAACCACATCGGGAAACTTAATGGCATCTTGGATAAAGAAGACCGGCATATTGTTAGCAACTAAATCATAATTTCCATCTTCGGTGTAAAATTTGGTAGCAAATCCGCGCACATCCCGCACCGTATCAGCCGAACCACGAGAACCTACAACCGTGGAGAAACGCACAAATACGGGTGTTTTTTTCGCAGGGTCTTGTAAAAATTTTGCTTTTGTGAACTCCGTCATCGGTTCATAGACTTGAAAGTAGCCGTGGACACCAAAGCCCCGGGCATGAACAACCCTTTCTGGAATTCTCTCATGGTCAAAGTGGGTAATTTTTTCCCTAAAATGAAAGTCTTCAAGTAAAGTTGGACCACGGGAACCAGCCTTTAAAGAATCATCTGTGTTGGATAAAGGTAACGCCTGATTGGTTGTCAGAGTTTTGCCATTGTTGTCCATTCTGAAATAATCCATCTGCTCATTTTTACTGGTTTCATTAATATCCTTACTGTACGGACCATGTTCTTTATCCATCGATAAACCTCCATAATCTACTAGATTCGTAGTATAAACTTGTCCCTTAGTTTGCCAAAATTCATCAGGCAATATGCCAAAAAATCAAATTTATAACATAAATACCAGGCTTAGACGCCTGGTTAACTTATTTAAATTAAATTTTTCTTATTCGGACTAAATTATTGGTGAAAATATAAAAAAGAGAATATATAATAATAATTGAACCACGGAAAGCTTTGTAGAGGAGTCAAAATAAATGGATATTATTGTAAGAGATAGTTACAATGAAATGAGCAAATATGCAGCTAAAATAATTGCCCGCTTAGTAAAATCTAAGCCTGATTGCGTACTTGGGCTAGCAACGGGAAGCACACCCATCGGCACCTACCAGGAACTTGCCAGGATGCACAAAGAAGAAGGACTCGACTTTTCACAGGTTAAAACTTTTAATCTTGATGAATATTACGGAACAGGAATCGATCTGGCTAAGCCCTATAATCTGGATCAGAGCTATGCAAGATTTATGCACGAGGAACTTTTAAAGCATATCAATATTAAAAAAGAAAATATTCATATTCCAGATGGATTGACAAAGGAACCTGAAAAATTTTGCCAATGGTATGAAGAGGCCATTAAAAAAGCGGGTGGCATTGATTTGCAGCTTCTAGGTATAGGTGGTGATGGCCATTGGGCCTTCAACGAACCTGGCTCATCACTGGCATCTAGAACAAGAATTCAGGCTTTAACCCAACAAACCCTGGATGACAATTATGAGAGTTTCTATCAAAAAGCCGGAATAGAACGAGCCCATATGCCGCATTTTGCCATTACTATGGGAATTGGAACTATTTTGGAAGCTAAAAATATCCTCATGATTGCAAATGGAGTAAAGAAGGCTGCTGTAGTTGCAAAATGCCTGGAAGGTCCTATCACATCCCAAATCACCGCTTCAGCAATACAGCTGCACAGTGGAGGAATTACGGTAGTGCTTGATCAGGATGCTGCTTCCAAACTAAATGGTCTTGATCACTATATGCATATAGAAAAATTGAAACAAGATTATGGTTTTTGCTAGTCAAGCATACCCTATTAAAAAAACTCGTCAATTGACGAGTTTTTTGTACCTTTAATTAAAAGAATTCCTCTTTTTCTTCCTTTGTATAAAACAGTTTCATATTTTCTTCATCCGTTAGTTGACCTTCATATTCCAGTAAATACGTTCTGGCATTATTTCTATTCATTTGGGCTTCTTCTTCTAAGGTTTTTATTTTTTCAGGTATCCCTTCCTCTATGAGCATTTCCTTAACCCGTTTGAAAATATCGAAATTACCATAAAGAAATTTACCTTCATGAAGAATTTTTGAGGCAACCATGGCTTCAAAGCTATCGAATTTCAGTTGATCCTTTACCTTTGAAATATCTTTTATAACATAATCAATCTCTTCATTATAACTGGGATTTTTCAGAAGGAAATTCTTGTGAATGTAAATAGCCTGATCCAGTGCCTTAATCATACTATCTGGTAATCCCTGGCTCACCACAACGATATCAAGGTCAGAACCCTTAACCAGCTCACCAGTAGATGCTTCCGGTCTGGGCTCTAGGTGTGACATTTCGTAGGCCACATCACCCGCAATAATAAAACATGCACCTGCTTTTATACTATGTGAAGCTTCTTGGGATTCAACAATTTTTGTTATTACCTCTTGTGCCAGTTCAAATTTCTTTTTGCTTATTTCTATGATCTCTTGACGGAGCAATTCAGCCTTTATTCGTGTTTCATTAATATTTTTTTCAGTTCCAATTACCGTGTAACCATGAAACTCTCTGATGATAGAAGGTGACAGCCTGGCATATCCTTCAACCTGCCGATCAAGTCTTAGGTACCTCGTTCCTATTATTTTTGTAACCACTCTTTTGCTGCTATTACAAATTTTCCAAGCAGAGAATTCGTCCATTTTGATTTTTTCAAGCAATTGTTTTCCAGTTAAGGGTCCCTGATTATCTAAAAGTTCAATGATATTGTCCATCGGCCTACTCACTCCTTCGTTAATTAATTATAGCATGATTGAAACTTTTATCGCTTCTTACAGTTTATAACAAAGGAGACTGTCCTTCGGCACGGGACGGAATCAATCATGCGACAGCTATCTATTTTAGCGGTTGCTGCCGTTATCCGCACTGTCACACAGATGTTTTCTTCGATAAGCCTTGGGGGTCATATTCATTTGCTGTACAAAGACACGATTAAAATAGGAGGGGTCTGTAAAACCGCATTCACTGGAAATACGATAGGCGGGATAGCTTGTTGTTTCTAATAACTTACAGGCATACTCAATTCTTAACTTATTTACATAATCTGTATAGCTAACCCCAACCTCTTTTCTAAAGATGCGACTGAAATATTGTGGATTTAAAAATGCATAGGACGAGACATCTTGCAAAGTTAACTTTTGTCTAAAGTTATCGTGAATATATTTTCGTGCTTTTTCAATAAAGTCTCTTTGGTTGCTCTCGGTATCTGGGTCCATCATTTCTTCGTCTGCCTGTTCCTGGCCTGTAGCTACGGTAGTCAACAGTTCCTGAAATATCTGTCTAAACACAGACGGCTTAACGGGTTTCAACAAGTATTCCTGAACGCGGAGACGAATTGCTGTTTGTGCATAGAAAAAGTCAGAATAGGCCGATAAGATCACAACAGCTGCCCGGGGGAGGAATTTCCTAATCTCCTGAAGCGTATTTAAGCCATCCATTTCAGCAATGTGTATATCCATCACAATGATATCTGGTCGATACTGTTTGGCTAATTTGACAGCCTGAATGCCACTTTGACAAGTGAATACCTGATCGTCAGCCAAAAGTTCTTCAGACACAATCGATTTTAAAAATTCCAATTCCAGCAATTCATCTTCTACAATTAAAACTACGGTCATTACGATCGCCTCGCATTGGGTTTGGTAGGGATTGGGATGGTGACGGTGCTTCCGCTATAATCCGATTTGGCAATTTTTAAGCCGTAAGCTTCTCCGAAATATCGTTTCAACCGATTGTCCGAACTGCGAAAACCGATTCCCAGTTTACTTTGCGATTGTTGCAGCCCTTGTAACACTTCTTTAGGAAAACCATTTCCATTATCTGAGACGTAAATATTGATATGATCTTTATATTTTTCTGCATAGATTTTTATCTTACCCGCATCCCTTTTAGTAGAAATGCCATGGATAATAGCATTCTCAACAATGGGTTGGATAACCATATTGGGTATTCTATGGTGTTTAATATCGTCTGCAATATCGATCTCGTATTCCAGACGATTTTTGAACCTTACCTTCTGAATATAAAGATACTTTTCGATGTTATCCATCTCAGCCCCGATGGTGTGTAACTCATCATCTTGCTTTAGGTTGTACCTCAATAAATCAGAAAGGCAATAAATAAGTTCTTCCGTTGTATGGGACTTTTCAAAATATGCGATACGAGCAATCGAGTTTAACGTATTAAATAGGAAATGCGGGTTAATTACCAAAGACATATTTTTTGCTTCGAGATCAATGATCTTTTTTTCCAGCATTTCTTTTTCGATAGACAATCTTGCTATGGCCTTATCCGTACTATGGACGCTCTGAGAAAAGTCGTAGGAGATATTTTTGGCTATATGGTTGCATAGTTGTTCATGAACATCCACCTTATTTTCTTCGACGGTTTTGATGGCTGCAATGGCTTTAGCAATAAATTCAGGTTCTAGTTTTTTATCCTTGGCCATCGCCATGATGTTAATTAAATATTTCTGATATTCACTGTCGGGTAAATAAACCTGAGCTCCAGTGATATAGCCTAGGGTTTCGCCGTTAATTTCCACTGGCAAAAGAATATTGGTTAGTCCGTACCCACAGGCAAATCGGTCTCTTTGACCTGGTTTTAGTTTAGAAAGGTAATCTGAACATACCCGCGTTTCATTATTCTGACAGATAAGCTTACAAAAATCTGGAGATGGATTGAACTCAAGCAAAATATCACCATCGGTATCGATCAGTTGCAAGGAAATATTCGATAGAGATAAAAGACCACTATAGCGAGAATAGATAGTTGGATCTATCAGGTTTTTTAGTGTTTTGCGATGATTGTCCATGCTTTCCCCATTCCAATTTATCTATCAATATGTCGAATAAAGACGATTTTTGACATGTCCATCATACAATACCCCTATGAAAATGTAAATAGGATCACACTTTCCCTTGGCCTTTGGCAATTATCCATGGTTAGGTTAATTAGAAAAGCTTGGCTCACGCCAGCCTATAGCGTGGGCCTTAGCTTTTCTTATACTATCATCCTTAAAATCTTATACTTCCTGATAGTATGACAAATACTAAAAGGGCCGCCTCATTTTTATTGAGACAGCCCCTTAAGTATTTCCTAACGAATCGCTATTATGCTTCTTTCTTTACGGCAGGGAGAATTAATTCTACATCGCCATGTGGGCGGGGAATAACGTGAACGGAGATTAGTTCGCCAACACGCTGAGCAGCAGCAGCACCAGCATCGGTAGCAGCTTTTACAGCACCAACATCGCCTCTTACCATAATGGTTACCAGACCACCACCAACGAATTCGCGGCCAATCAAAGAAACATTGGCGGCTTTAACCATGGCATCAGCCGCTTCAATTGCACCTACTAGACCTTTGGTTTCAATTAATCCTAAAGCTTCAGATTTACTCATTTTTGTTTCCTCCTAAAATTTTATTTTATGATTTTTATGGTTGAGTTTGGTCCGAGATCAAGAGCATTTGCTTCATCTGTGTCGATATGACATTCAAGAGCCGAGCTATTATTGGCCCTAATGGCTACATTTGATAGTGTTCCTCCACGGAGTCCACCTACTTCAATGGTTACCTGTTCCCCATCGGTTACACCGAAACGTTTGGCATCTTCCAGGGTCATATGAATATGTCTTTGGGCAATCATAACGCCTTTAGTGAGAGATATGCTTCCTTTGGGGCCGATGAGAGTGATTCCTGGCGTTCCTTGTAAATCCCCAGACATTTTCACTGGCGCAATAATACCAAGTTTAAAACAATCTGCCTTCGGTATTTCTACCTGTGTTTCCTTTCTCACTGGACCAAGGATACGAACTTTTTCAATCGCACCCTTGGGCCCGCAAATAGTCACAGTTTCCTTACAGGCGAATTGCATCGGTTGAGAAAGCTCCTTGGCTTTAGTTAATTGGTATCCCGTACCAAACAGAATCTCTAAATCTGCTTGTGAAAGATGAATATGACGGTTGGATATTCCCACGGGTATGGCGTTATCTTCCTTTTTTAAATACCCCCCTTCTCGGATTGCTTCCAGCAGAAGCTCTGCTAAAGCGTCGTACTTTCCCACTTTAGTTATCACCTCTTTTTTTCAGTAGCGCAATGACTTCATTTACGACATCCATAATCTGATCTTCACGGATGGCACTATTGCCAAAAACCTGTGCCACACTGGCTGAATAGGAAGTGTTGGCATTTTCGGCGCAATCTTTGATTCCATAGGCCACACGTTTTTTATTAATTAAGTGCATGGGGGTTACATTATCGGAAGTTGCACTTCCTCCCCAGGTACCGCAACCCAGTGTGAAAGCCGGAGCTAGCCCAGTACTTACACCCACACCACCATGGGTGGAGGGTGTGTTTACTAAGATTCTAAACACAGGCTTGGCAGCAAATTTCATAGCCATTTCAGGGTTTTCTGTGTGAATGGAAAGGCTATGACCCACACCGCCATTCTTCAATAACTTGATGCACACATCGCAAGCTTCTTCCCAATTCTTTACGGTGTAAAAGGCTAATACCGTAGTCAATTTTTCAAAGGATAGGGGATAATCTTTTCCTACACCCTTTTGTTCACCCAATAGAACTTTCGTTCCTGGGGGAATGGTGATGCCGGCACTTTCCGCGATAACTGCTGCGGAACGCCCTACAAACTTAGCATTCATGGCATGTCCGCGAACAAACAATTTTTGCGCAACCTTTTGAGTTTCCTCCGGGCTCATAAAGTAGCCACCCTGACGCCTGAACTCTTCTATAACCTGATCACGCAGGCATTCCTCTACGATTACCGCTTGCTCGGAGGCACAGATGGTACCATTGTCAAAGGTTTTACTGGTAATAATATTTTTGACTGCTTTTTGCACATTGGCAGTTCTTTCAATATAGGCCGGAACATTGCCCGGGCCTACACCCAGTGCTGGTTTGCCCGCACTATAGGCAGCCTTTACCATGGCTGTACCACCTGTAGCAATAATCATGTCCACTTCAGCACATTGCATTAGTTCATTGGTTGCAGGCATAGAAGGCTTGGTGATACAACCAATGATATGGGCAGGTGCTCCGGCAGCCACTGCCGCATCATGCATCAACTTCGCTGCTTGGGCCGTACATTTCAGGGCTGAAGGATGCGGTGAAAAGACAATGCCGTTACGGGATTTAATGGCAATAATGGATTTATAGATAGCCGTCGATGTGGGGTTGGTTGATGGAATAATCCCCATTAAAAGTCCTACGGGCTCAGCGATTTCCACCACTTTGTTGACCTTATCTTCGTTAATAACACCAATGGTTTGCATGGGTTTGATAAATTTATATAATTCGGTAGAGGCAAACTGGTTTTTAAAAGTCTTATCTTCTACTTTACCAAATCCGGTTTCTTCCACTGCCATTTTTGCCAGAGAAACTGCATTTTCCTCCGCTGCTTTCACCATATTGCAAATGATTTTTTCAATCTGTTCGCTATTGAATTTTGCAAGTTCAGCCTGTGCCAGTTTGGCTTGACGGGCAAGGTTTCTCGTTTCTTGCACCGATTGCAAATCATAATCAAAGGTTTCCAAATTACTCTCCCTCTCTCCAGCTACTTATTTGCACAAAAACTACTTATTTAACTTCTTTAGGTAATGTGCCGTCAGTTTCTCCATAAGTAGGTCTTTATTTGCTTTCGATATGGCTCTGCCTGCTATATCCAGTCCTTTGTATTCTCTTGCCAAATTCCGAAGTTTTACTACGGAGAGCAATTTTAGGGCGGTAATGGTTTTTTCAAGTCCAAATTCTTCTGCGAACGCATCAACAGCCTCTTTGTTAAAATGCTTCAGCGATTGATCTTGACGATCCGCTGTTGGCTCCGATCCCTGAGGCAAGCCCGGTGTATCCTGTGGTGGCTCAGGCATTGGCGGCTCCTCAGCCGTTTTTGCTTTTCCCCCTAAAATGCTCTCGATATCAGGATGAGGTCTGGGAATTACGTGTTGAGAAACCAGGGACAGGTAATTCATTCTTTCAACCGCGGTTGCTCCAGCTTCCACTGCAGCTTTCACCGCTCCCACGTCGCCGGTTACAGTTATCGTTACCAATCCACTGCCAACAAAAGTTCTCTCCACAAGTTCCACTTGTGCCGTCTTGAACATAACATCGGCACATTCAATAGCAGGAATGAGTCCTCTTGTCTCAATTAGTCCAAGGGCCTGCATCGCTTACCCCCCTATGGTTGCGCCATCAAATCTGGCCAGTTTGCCGGGTAGGTTACGTAGAAGAGTTTGACATACCCTGAAGAACCCCAGGTTACTTTGGAACCTTTCGGTACGAAGAGTACATCCCCCTGATAGGCCTCATAAGTCTCACCATCCATTGTAATGGATAGGCTTCCTTCGAGAATGATGTCAATCTCTTCATAGCACAATTCCCACTCAAAGCTAGATTTCTCAATGGTTAAAAAGCCTGCACTCATTTGGGAATCAGCTTTGCTGATCACTTCACGATAAGCTACGTTGGTGCTGGGAGCCCCCGTTTCAAAGGGCTCATATTTCACCGACCTGCCACGCACTATTTTAAGTCCACTTTTCGGGTCACCCTCTGCTAAAAAGGGCGGGTCGGGAGAGGTGGTAGAGTTACTTGCTACGAGGCTGTTCGCTAACACCGCTTTTACGATTTGAACAATTAAATCTCTATCGATGGATTTATCTTGGCTGTCTTTCTTGCTTCGATCATTACAGCTGTGCATTCCTGAAGCAGATGAAGTTTCTATAAATTCCACGCCCAGTTCTTTGGCTAGATCCTTGGCTGCGGGTGTAATGATGGTATTACACGCTACACAGAACACTTTTTCTCCCTTTTCTGCTGCTGCTTTTACCGCATCTGCACAGACAAGTTTTTTCAAGATAGCACCTCCTTTCGCTGACGAATGCTTTTAGCCGTTGTTAGTACAGCGATTCCCACAATCTGCCGGATGGCGATGGGATTACTTCTACATCTACCAATAGGCCTTTTTCTACGATGAGGGCTTTTCCGGCTTCGATAGCTGCCTGTACAGCGGCAACATCTCCGGTAAAGGTGAAGTAGGCTTTGCCGCTAAGTCCTCTGCCCAAACGAAGTTCCAGAGCTTGTATATCGGCAGCTTTTAGTGCAGCATCGGCGGCAATAATCATGGAGGACATGGAAAAGGACTCCATAATGCCCAGTGCTCCAGTTTGATCTGGCATGGTGGTAGCCGTAATGGCCGGAAAAACCGCCGGATGAACATTGGGGAGGATAAAGCTATCGATTAGATATTCCCCCGCTGTTTCCTCACCTACGCTGATGGCGCTTTCTACGGCGGCAACATCTCCGTGGATGATGGCAATATATTTTCCGGGACAGACAGAGGTTGCACTCACTACTTCTACATAGGCAGTTTTCAACATCAGGTCTGTGGCGAAAATTCCCTTTGCAATACTTGAAAGTTCGATCATTCCTATAGCCCTATACATAAGAACCCACCTTTATCACGATAGAATTACCCGTACTCTCGATAACCATTCCATCGAGGCTGGCGTGCACCGCAGCTCCCAGACTGTTGTCCGGAACCTTTGCAATTAGTTGACCAGCTTTTACCTGTTCCCCTACAGCTATAACAGGTATTGCAGGTGCCCCGATGTGCTGTCTTAAAGGGATCTCAATGGTTTCCGGTTGAAAATCCACCTGGGTCAAGGGTGCTGGTTTATCAAAAGCCGTTAAACCGATTTTGGCAATCAGTCGTTTGCTGGGGATCAGGCGGTATTCTCTGGCTGTCCGTGGTTCGAATTCCATCTGGATCGGCTGATAACGAATGCCTTGCTCTGCCAACTTTTTCTTAAAATAAATATTGACCGACTTGGGATGCAGATTGGCGGGGCAAGAAAACAATTCGCAAGCATTACATTCACAACACAATTGCGCGATTTGTTGATCTTTAATGTCTAGGTTATAGTTAATGGCTCGCATGAGTTTATGTGGCTGAATATTATGTCCCAATAGATAACGGGGACACAAATCGGTACACATCCGGCATTGTTCACAGGCAGTTTTGCTAATCACCCTGGCTTGTTCGATACGCACAGACTTTTTGCGAATGAGGAAGTGCTCTTTTTTGAGCAGCACATAACCTTTGCTTTTTTTCGTTACCTGTCCATTTACGTTAGCCATCACAGAACCCATCATCGGACCACCGTCTATCACGGCATACTCATCCAAATTCTCTACTCCGCATTGTTTAAATACATCCCGGATGGCTAGTCCCACGGGTACTTTCAGCGTCAGACGACGGGGAATATCGCCAGCCACTGTAATATAGGTTTCCGTGACAGGTTTGCCGGTCATGGCATGAAATATATTCAATGCTGTTTCTGAATTAATGACCACACAGCCCACTTTTAAGGGAATGGCTGCTTCCGGGACAACTCTTTTCGTTAATTCATGAACGAGAACCTGTTCGTCACCCGCTGGATACATGTCCCGTAGTTCCATCACTTCCATATAATCTGTCAGACCCAAAGAGGCAATTCTTTCTCGCAAGAGGGCGATGACATCTTTGTGTTTACCCTTGATTCCAATGATGGCTTTGCGCGCTTCAATGTATCTTCCCACAGCTTCTAGCCCTCTGATGATTTCATCGGGAAACTGTGCCATCAATTGCTGATCCACCCTAAGAAGTGGTTCGCATTCAGCTCCATTAAGCAATATATACTCGGCCTTAGAGGTTAGTTTGGCGTGAGTTGGAAAACCAGCTCCTCCAGCCCCGATAACCCCTGCATCCTTAATTAAGTTCAGCAAATCCAAGCTTTCCCACCTCCGGATTTCTTAAAACATGCAGTCCTCGTCGATGATGCCTACAATTACGGCATCAATGGGTATATCATCCCGATCCAGCATTTTGCGGGCCGAACTGCCTGTACAGACAAGAACCCGCTCACCAAAACCGGCACCGATGGTGTCCGCAGCTATGAGGAGACGACCGGCGTCCGTACCACCGATGACTTCCACCAACATAAATTTCAGCCCTCTTAACGAATCGGCTTTTCTGGTTGCCCAAATATTATCAATTACCTTTGCTGCTATCATAGAGTTACACCTGTTTTTGCTTCTTTCAACTTATATTTTATCTCTGTCATGGCTGCCTCCACCGAGGCGGTATCTCCGAATATGGCAATCATAATCAGGTTCTGCGGGCAATGGCCTTTAATATCCTCCACCACTACCCCTGCGGCTTTTTCGGCAATATCTGCAGCAAAAACCATATCAATTAGCCGCCCCTGAATCAAACCGATGGCATCATAGTTTTCGATGAGGGTGGTTGAAGCAGAACCTTTACGTCGCAAGAGAATGTCTAAGGTCCCCCGAGATGGGGATTTTATCATGCGGTACTCCATGCCATGGTCACTCCTATCTACAGGATTTCCTGTGTACAGTTCAGTGCAATGCCCAAAGGTGTTACAAACATGGGGTTTTGCGGTTTATAGGTAGGAAGGCCGGTTTGTTTGGCAATAATGGCTTCAATTCCTTCCAGGCAACAGGTTCCACCTACCAGATAGATTTCTTGCACTGGGTACTGGCTTATATGTCGACTAATAATAGAAGAAACTTTTTCAATGACCGGTCGTAATACAGGGATTAACTCCCGATGGTTTTTGAACTCCCGCTTATATTGGTCTGCCTCATCAAAGCCCATTTTATAGGCCCCGGAAATAACCAGTGAGAAGTGCGTGCCACCTGTGGGTTCATCGGCAACATAAGTCACCTTACCATCTTTTAGAATGGCTACCCCGGTGGTGCCGCCGCCTATATCTACAATGGCACCATCTTTAATCTTCAGTACCGCATTGGCTGCCGTAGGCTCATCTAACAAATTCGTAATTTCAAAACCAGCCCCTTGTACCACATGCTTAATGGCACCTGAGTCAAGGTCGAAGGTTCCTGGGGGAAGGGCAGCAGCTGCATAAATCAGCTCGGTACCTAGTTTCTGTTCCAGTTCTTGTTTTAGTTCTTTGACGATCCGAATGGCACCGATATAGTCCACCACCATACCATCTTTGACCACACTGGCAAAGCGATAGGCCCCAGCAACGGGCTGGTAATTCTCGTCTAAAACTGCCAATACAATATAGGCTGTTCCCAAGTCAATGCCTGTGTAATAAACGGATGATTTATTCAGTATGGGTGTCTTGATAACTTTTTCAAAATCCCGCACCAGTTGATCGCAGTATTGAAAAGCTGAGTTTACCGTTTCCATTTTTGTCCCCCCAGACATTTCCACATCATCATGCAAAGTATATTAATGCTCAGATAGAGCTTATCGATTAGGTCTTGCCGTGAGCAAACTTGTTGATGCTCATCCCAATAGGCTTCTAAAATGGCTGGTTCCACCTCGCGAAGTGAGGCCCGTAAGTGATTTAACAGGGTAAGCTCTTTGCCATTCTCCAATCCTAGGTGAAAATCACTGATTTCAATTTTCAGATCGGCGGACCCTTTTCTAATTTCTTCTTCCGACCAGCCCCAAAACTGAATGTTATCTGGGGTTAACTGTTCCCTCTCAGCGCTTTTGATATTCCGAAAACATTTGCCCAATGCTTGAACTTCTTCCGAGAGGTCTGCGGCGCCAGAGTGTAAAAGCTCTGCAGCAATTAGTAGAAACAAAGATTCTAGGCAGTCCATTTTCCTACGCAGCCTCAGGATGCACCAGCTCTCTTGTCTCTGGTTAGACTGGTCCATGTCTGTTTTTTTACTGTCAATCGGCTGGGGCTGTACCAAAGTGACCCGTCGGTCCACAAGAAATTGCCGGGCCCCTGGCGTTATCTTAGTATCTGGTTCCAGAGCATAAGTGGTAAAGGGTGCTGTTTTATATAAATCCCGCAATTCCATTTCGGTGATGAATTTCATTGCCTCACCTCCCCTTCCTTAAGTCCTGTTACCAGCTTCCTGGCTAGCTTGTAAAAATGATAAAGCTATATATATGAAGAAATCATTTGTAAAAAGTTTCTTATTTTCCAAATAAATAGTGCCTTAAGTCTTTTATACCTCGATTGTCTTTTGTTGAAATCCGGAAGAAAGGTTGGCTAATACCGATTCTTTTTAACTGTTCAATACATAGCTCGGCATTTTCCGGTGCCAAATCAATCTTGGTAATGACGCCACTGACCGGGCACGTAAAGGATTTAGCAAAACCCGGCGGATATACTTCAAGGGGTCTGGATTGATCAATTAGCATCAACACATGGGATGCTGTTTGTGCTGTGGCAATTAGGTACCTGTACATCGAAGGGTTTTCTATATAGGAACCAGGTGTATCAATGGTGTTTTTGCCGTAAAAAACTTCCTGGGTCTTTTTCAACGGTTTGGTGGAATCATTTAGAACATTGACGAGGCTGCTCTTGCCAGCTTGGGTCGGCCCCACTACTAGGATTCGTTTTTTCATGTGCGCGTAATCTTGGCCGGGGTAAAGCTTAACAGCTTTTCCAAGGTGTCATTTATGGCAATCACGGCTGCTTCCACACTGGCAACATCACCGGATATAACGAGAGACCCTGTAAAACGGTCTAGGAAGCCAATCTCTACATCGGATGTCTTGGTGGCTATATCTGCTGCTATGATTGCCGTCTCGCAGGGGGTCAGGGTCAAAATTCCAACGGCGCCTTTCTCGTCAATACCCAAGCGTTCATATAGATCTTGTACAGGGGCAGCTATGATATGGGCCAACGTAACTTGCTTGCCTGGTACGGATTCTTGAATAATACGTTTTTTATCAAATTCATCGGCCGCACGCATAGGATTCCCTCCGATCTATACCATTTAATGTCTGATGACTTCCACTTGCAAGTCATAACCCTTGATAAACCCTTCAATCTTATCTAACTCTTCTGCTTTGAAACTCAAGTCTTCCGTAATGGCATATTGCATATCCAATTGCCTGTATTTGTTGATGCCCAATTTATGATAGGGCAGCAAGTCTATACCCAAAAAGTTTTTATAATACTTAAAAACTTGTAGAAACTCCAGGGTTCTGCGGATGGTTTCTTCACTGTCATTCAATCCTCTAAGGAGGGGCATCCTGATTTTCACATGATAGCCCCGGCGGATGAGTTCCGTAAGGTTATCCAGAATCCGTTCATTGGGTACTCCGGTTAGTTCATAATGCCGCTCCGAGTCAATGTGCTTAAGATCATAGAGGAACAAATCAGTAAACGGAGCCATCAAGAGCAGGTTGTCTAGTTTTGTATAGCCAGAGGTTTCGATGGCTGTGTGAATCCCCAAGCGTTTACATTCCGTTAGTAAGTTAGCGGCAAACTCCGGCTGTGCCGTGACTTCCCCTCCCCCAAGAGTGACTCCTCCACCTGAACTCAGGTAGAAGAGTGTATCTTGTTGGATGATTTCCAGAACCTCGGAAATGGTTTGGTCCGAGCCCACAACCGATAGTGCCTGTTTCGGACAAACAGTTTCACACTTTCTGCAGCCAACACAATCAATGGTTCTGTTTATTTTGTGCTTCGGGCCACCTGCTGCGTCCTGGAAATGATGGATTTGGACGGGACAAACAGGAATACAACTTCCGCAGTGAATGCACAGATCTTCTTTGAACATGACTTGGTATTTTCTTTCAAGTCCCTCCGGGTTCGAACACCATTTGCACCTTAGGGGGCATCCCTTAAAGAAAATTAATGTTCTGACACCTGGTCCATCATAGATGGAATACTTCTGGACATTGAAGATTCTTGCTTTTCTTTCCAAAATACTACCCTTTGCTGTACTCATAATTTGTCCCCATCCCTTTTAGTAAAACTTAAAAGTGATCCAACACGGTTCTGCTGATAATCTCGTCCTGTACTTCCTTGCATAGCTCTACGAAGTAGGCACTATACCCGGCCACACGAATAATTAAGTCTCGATACTTGTCCGGTTCTAGTTGGGCTTTCTTCAATACTTCGTTGTCAACATAGCTGAATTGCATTTGACCATTGCCAAGGATGGAGGCCGTTCTGAGTAAGGTAATCAGGCCGTTTTCCCCTTCGGGCGTTTCCAGAATGCCTCGTAACAGTTTGAAGTTATGCACCATGCCGATATTCATCGCTTCGTTATCCAGTTTGCTAACCGATTTAATGATGGCAGTGGGTCCCAACTTATCGGCACCTTGTGTGGGGCTGATACCATCAGAAAGTGGTGTCCAGTCCAGGCGACCATTGGCTGACGCTCCGGTAATTTCACCAATGGGTGTGTTGTTGGAAATAGAGAGGGTACCATGGCTAAAATGTGAGTACAACATTTTATGGGAGCGGTGAACCCTTTCCGTCCAGGATACGAGGTCTGCAGCAATTTCATCAGCATAGTCATCGTCATTGCCATATTTCGGTGCACTCAGGCAATCGGTGCGCAGGGTTTCGTAGCCTACAAAGTTAGCAGCCAGGGCATCTCTCATTTGTTTCAGTGTGTATTTCTTGTCATCGAAGACCAGCTTTTTAATGGCTGCCATCGAATCCGCATAGGTTCCAAGGCCTGAGAAGATCAGTCCGGGTCCGTAATTGATCAGAGCCCCGCCGTTTGTAACATCGGTACCTTTTTCCATGCAACCTTCTACCAGCAAGGACATCAGGGGTTTTGGAGCAAGGTCTCTGTGCACCCGCTGGCTGATTAGGGTTCCGATGGCAGATAAACGGATAATATGTTCAATTTGCTTTTTAACCGCAGCATCAAATTCTTCAAAGGTTTTGATGTTGTCAAGCTCCCCGGTGTCGAGGCCTTGCATGGTTTTATGCCACTTCATCATGCCTCGATTCAGAACAAATTCAATGGCAATGGGCCACTGGGTATAACCGGTGGAGGTCCACTGATAGATTCTGCCGGACTTCTGAGCCTCAACGCAGCCCATCAGGCAATAATCCCTTGCATCTTCCATACTGAAGCCCTTGGCAAGCATCATCTTAATGTGGCTATCATCAAAATGGCAGGCCGGGAAGCCAAGCCCTGCTTTAACCACATCTACGATTTTCTTTAAATACTCTTGCGGTGATTTGTTGTGAATCCGGCAAGCCAGGGACGGTTGATACATTTTGGTGAAGCGAACGGCATCCATGATTAGATAGGTCAGGTCATTGGTTGCATCACCACCGGTTCTCCTCTGTCCGCCAATTGTCAAGTTGACAAAGGGTTGATAGCCGGCGAAATATTTTGCTCCCAGTTCACTGGACAACCACATGACTTCCGAGCATTTAATAATAAAGCAACTAAGAAGTTCAAAGGCTTCCAGTTTGTTCATACGCCCAGCTTCCATATCGGCCTTGAACATGGGATAAACGTATTGATCCAAGCGTCCCAGAGAAATACCGGTCTGGTTTTCTTCCACATTAAATAGGGACTCCAGCGTCCAGATTGACTGAAGCGCTTCATGGAAGGTCCGGGGTGGATTGGCTGGTACATAAGTCAAAATATCGGAAATCTTATAAAGCTCTATCTTGCGGGCTGAATCTTGCTCCCTGTCTGCCAGTTCCCTGGCATAATCGGAAAGTCTTTTGGCATAGGCCAAAATTCCGTCACAAGTCTCTATTTGAGCTTTGTAGAAGTAAATTTTATCAATATCTTCTGGATTCACCATGGACAATCTGCTGAGTCTTTCGACGGCCTCCTGCCTTACACCATTAATGCCTTTTGTAACCAGGATTACGTCATAACCAGGGCAGGTATCTCCGCCACCATTAATCTGGTGATAAGAAAGATCACTTACGTAAGCTTCGCCCGAAAAGGACCATACGCCAGCTTCTTCATATTGTTGCTGGCAGATTTCATCCACGCTTTTACCTTCCCAGAAGGGGAAGATCTCTTCCCGTAAAATCCGCTTGTCTTCCTCAGTAATTTCGAAGGGGTCCTGGGGTCTGGTGGACATGGTATCCAGCTCGTCTCGAATCCATCTCCAAGCAATATCCGGTGATACTGCGCCGGCTCTGGCTTTACCGCAGGGATGTCCAACAATCAGTTCATCCTTTTGAATAACCAGGGGAGCTGTCTCACAAGCTCCTCTGAAGCATTTGGCCCGGAGCAGAATTTTAGGCAGCCCGGGGTTTTCTTTGGTCACTTGGGTGAAGGCCCTGGCCCGATAGATACTAACACTGGGTTTTACTTTTAGGTAGGCTGCTTTCAATCGCTCCAAACGTGGTGTCAGCCCGTTAATTTCCCCTTCAAACACAGGGGATTTGGTTTCCGTATGATTGGTTACAGGACGGTTTGTGGACAATTCTTTGGAAATGCCCTGGAAAAGTTTCATGACGGCTGCGGTTTCTTCCGGCGATAAGTGTTTTGTGGCATCCGCAAACCGATTGGTAAACTCCTTAATATCCAACTTTTTTCCTCCCTTTCCCTTTATTCAGGTCCTTTGATTTCTTAAAACGACTTTTTATAGATAGCGATTAAATCTTCCCTGGATGGTTGTCTGGGATTGCTGGGAGTGCAGCGATCATTCAGGGCCAGATCGGCCATATTATCAAGCTGGTTCTCAAATTCGCTTTTATCAACGCCTAATTCTTGGATGCCTTTGGGGATACCCAGGGCTTTGGTCAAGTCTTTGACGGCCTGCAAGAAATTAATTGTCCCTTCTCGGTATGTACGAGCAGGTAATTGCAACACCGCGGCTAACTTGGCATACTTTTCAGCTACATTTTTCTGTGCTTTGCTCCTCAAATTAGCGTTATATTCCAGCACTGCATTCAGCAGCAGCGCGTTGGACCGCCCGTGGGAGATATGAAAGATTGCTCCTAATGCATGGGCCAAGCTGTGGTTGATCCCAAGACCCGCATTTGTAAAAGCCATACCGGCTAAACAAGATGCCTTTTGAATACGCTCTCTGGCACCGGAATCGTTCGTGTCGTGATATAAAGTCTTGAGATCTGCAAAAATTAATTGAATTGCTTTTTCCGCAAGGGCATCTGTACAAATGGTTGCCTCGGTGGAAACATAGGCCTCGATGGCATGTACCAAAGCATCGATACCCGTATCGGCCACCACCTGTTGGGGTACGTGCTGGATGCAAGTAGAATCCAGTATGGCGATATCCGGAGCCATCCAGTCATCTACGAGGCATACCTTTTCGCCTTCTGCGGTAATCACAGAGAAGTTGGTCACTTCGGAGCCTGTCCCGCTGGTGGAAGGAATGGCAATAAAGAGCGGTTTTTTAAACTCCTCCCCAGCTGCTTTGCTGAACTGCCATAGGGAGTATAAAATACCTTTGGCAGCATCGATGACAGAGCCCCCGCCCAAGGCCACAATGGTATCTGCTTGGGTTTCCAAGTAGCGCTTGATCCCTGCGGCAATGACTTTCACATCTGGGTCAGGGCGTACTTCTGTAAAAACTTCCGACTGTATCCCTGATTCCTTAAGATAATCGATGGTTTTCTGAAGATAACCTAACTTTTCCATAATGGAATCCGAAACAATAAATGCGCAGGACCCTTTAACCTCTTTCAGAAATTCCATGGAGCCCTCATTAAAATAAATCTTGGGTTTAAGAACAAATTTTTTCATTGCTGCTATTCACCTCAACATCATCCGTGCTGCTTTAGGTGCTCAATTAACCTTTCCAGAAGTTCCTCTAAGGCTTGTGAATCTTGCGTTGCTTGCTGCTTGACCAAAATTTGATTGCCGCTTATTTCAGTGACTTCCGCCGACTGAACCTCTTTCGCTATATCTTCCATTCGTCGCACACCATAGCCAACTTTTCGGATGTTAATTAGGTTCATTGGCGAGACATTATCCGATGTAATGCCACCACCTGCTGCACCGCAACCCAGGGTTAAGGCAGGAAAAAGATTGGTTGTGGCCCCTATTCCCCCTAAGGTGGCTGGCGTATTCACCAGTATTCTGGATACCGGTTTTTTTAGAGCAAATTCTTGAATCACATGCTCATTCTTCGAATGGATAACCAAAGTATGTCCCAGTCCCTCATTCACCAGCAGCTCAATACACTTTTCGCAGGCATTCATCCAGTCCTTTTCCACATAAAATGCCAGCACCGGGCAGAGCTTTTCTCTGGAATAGGGATTGCTGGGAGATACATATTTTTGTTCTGAAATCAGCACCTTGGTATCTTCCGGAACGGTGAGGCCGATTCTTCGAGCCACCTCTTTGGCAGACTTTCCGACAATTTCAGGATTGATACTGCCATCCCGCAGGAAAAAGAACTTACTGAGTCTTTCCGATTCCAAGACCGACAAGAAGTAAGCACCCTTTCGCTTCAGCTCTTGCCTTACTTCTTCGGCGATGCATCCCTCGGCAACGATGGATTGCTCCGAAGCTGAGACGATTCCATTATCGAAGGTTCTGCTGGCAATAATATCGGTCACGGCCTTTTTAATATCCGCAGAACGCTCGATAAAGGCTGGTCCATTGCCGGGTCCACCATTAATGGTCGGCTTTCCTGATGTATGTGCCGCCCTAACCATTTGGGGCACCCCTGTAATCAGGATGAGTGCTGTGTCCTGGTGGTTCATCAAAGCAACCGTACCGTCAACCGCCAGTGTGTGCAGATAGGCAATGGCCCCGCTGGGCAAGCCACTTTCCTCGGCCGCCCGTATTAAGATATCCAGCACCTTGCCAATGGTTTTTTTAGCCTTAGGATGAGGCGAAAAAACAATGGCATTGCCCGATTTAATGGCAATCAAGGTTTTATATATTGTGGTGGATACCGGGTTGGTGGAAGGTGGTACAGCCACAATCACCCCCACAGGTACGCCAATATCCATGGTCTTATTTTCTTTGTCCTCGGCAATAATGCCGACCACTTTCATATCTCTAATTTTTTTATAGATGAAATCACAGGCAAAAACATTTTTGATAAACTTGTCCTGCCACTTGCCAAATCCCGTTTCCTCCTGGGACATGATGGCAAGTTCCTTGGCATGCTTATAGGCCTCTTGGGCCATCTGCCCAACAATTTTATCCAGTTTCTCCTGTGGAAAGGTAGCCAGTATCTTTTGTGCCTCGCGGGCATTTTCCACAAGAATCCGAGCCTCTTGGACGGAGAGCAAATCATTGTCAATCCTATTCATCTCTCAATTACTCCCCCCTTGCCATCCGTAAAAATATAGACATTTACCATTTAATAGTCGAGACTGTACCTGGCTATAATCTTTTGTATGTCCGCATGCGGCCTGGCAATGACCAGGGAACTATAGATCTTACCCACCTTGCTGGCTTCTTTGATGCCCGCCTCCACAGCCGCTTTCACTGCTCCCACGTCACCACGCACAACAACAGAAATTAAACCGGAAGCCACATTTTCATACCCAATTAATTCCACATCCGCAGCCTTGCACATGGCATCCGCAGCTTCCAGTACTGAAACCAGGCCAAAGGTTTCTATGAACCCTAAAGCGTCATTTTTCTCCATGCGGCTTCTCCTTCCAAAATAATCCATGTTTATTCCGCATCAATGTCATGCTTCGAAACAATCTTGCCTACCCGGCTGATGGGGCGTGGCATGACGTGAGAGGCCGTTAGCTCACCAATGGCTGCCGCCGCTGCTGCACCACTTTCCACAGCTGACCTCACGGCTGCCACATCGCCTTTAACCATGACCGTGACAAGCCCGGAACCCACATTTTCATAGGAAACAAGAACAACGTCAGCTGTTTTAAGCATGACATCCGCCGCTTGAATGGCAGGCACCATGCCTCTTGTTTCAACGAGACCCAAAGCTTCTTCGCCAGAGTATTTCATCGAAGCAACTCCTTTTTCCACATTACTCCACTATCCAACCCGCCAAGGCATATCTATCTCAGAAAAATAAGTTCACGTTTTTTCAACTTCAGGCAGGATCAGCCAAAATTACCGTCCTGCCTGAAAAAAGAACGATGGCTAATCAGGGATGTAGCTGTTTATCGTTGCCGCTCCTTCTTCGTGTGCGCGGTAATACACTCTTAGTTCTCCCTTTTCGTCAAGATCAAATCTTGTTTCTTCCAGGAGTCCATTAGCCTCACCTGTCATGATGGCTTCAATGACAGCTGGTTTTTTCAACGCTTTGTAATGGCCGTACTCTCCCTTTAACGCTTCGATCACATCGTCGGCACAGGCTTCCTTCACCTTTGTAAAATGCTTTAATATAGCGTAGTTCAGTGGTTTCATTGGCCTAGGCCTCCTTCCTTCTGAATAAGTCTAACGGATTCATCGCAATGACCAAGATACCGAATGCCATCACAACCGCCGCCGCCCATGCGATGGGTGGCAGAGACCAGCCCTCTATACCAGCAAATACACCGAGCACCATCCAGCAGAAAAACGGTCCCCAGAAAGAAAACGCGCCGTTACAGGCCATGCCCAGGGCCGCACCGCACATGCTATTGCCCTTATACCATAGGCTGTATGCGAATACAGCGAAGAAACCACTGACTACAAACCAACCGATTGCAGGGCCGCTTGTAACGGCTTGTACTGCAAGCGAAGGGGCAAGACCGATATTTCCCGCCATTATCGCAAAAAGCGGAACCAGGATGATCAGATTGGAAAGACCAGAGGTGCTCTGACGAATGGTAATCCCAATCTCATAGTCGATCATGGAGGTTCCATAACCTGCCACACAGCCTTCCAGGCCCCAACCAAAGGCACAGATAAAAGCGATACAGATTCCAAGGAGCAGATTTTCCGGCGCATCAGCACTCATGCTTGTGCTGCCGATCATTAAAGAAGCGATGAAACAGATTGCAATACCAAGCATCATACGAGGAGTAAGCTTTTGCTTGAATAGGATTCTTGCCAGGATTGCTCCGATGGCAGGACAAAGAGCAGTAATTGGAATGATGATAGACCCAGCCATTTGAAGAGCAACAACATATGCCGTGCTTGAAATGGGTCCTCCTATGAGGGCTGCAATGATCATCATTTTGCCTGGCTTTGTTTTCAATGTCCTGAAATAGTCGCCCAGCTTTCCTTTAAAAGCGGCAATACCCATGCACCAGAGGGCACTTATGGTGTCGTTCAGGGCGCTACCCAGGGATCCTAGCATGTACGTAATCACAAAGGCCGAAAGAGCGACAGTATTTGCGCCATACCAGTCCGCCCAAACCCCATTCGCCATACCCAAGGTCAAAAATGCGGAATAAAGCCCGTAGCACATGCCGGAAAGAATTCCAACGATAACTCCTTTTTTGAAAAAATTAGCGGACAGCTTTTTTTTCGCAGCAACCGCGGCTGCATTGGCAGGAACTAAGGTGTTGTTCATAGAATAATTCCTTTCCTTTGCTTATAATTTGGCCGTTATCAGTCTACTCACCAAAATACCGGAAGGCCTTTTTAAAATTGACTGATAATTCGCACTGTAACTTGTTGTTTTTATAATAACGCATGCAGAAATTATTATTTTGAATAATCAATAACTATAATTAGTACTTTTATGTCCAATAAAATTTGGTTATTGTATTAAAGTGACTTTGTTGAATAATTGAGATAAAAGGGCTGATTTGACAAAAAACTATTGAAATTTATTGCCAGACCAATATGCCGATCCAAATGCATTGATTTTGTTCGTTTTTTTTGCTAAAGTAAGCTTACAATATCCTAAAATCCAATTTTAACTAACTTGGTGGAGTAACATATATGAATATGGAAGAATTGGTCCAACAAAAGCTGCGTTATGTTTTTCAAGATGAAAGTATTGTATTCGATAAATCCCGCTTTGCCGGTGGGCTTACCAATTACAACTACATAATGAACATTAAGGGCAGCGAATATGTTATCCGACAACCCGGCGGCATGACCGAACAAATTATTGATCGCAAAATGGAAATGATCAATAATCGCATTGCTTCAGAGTTTGGCGTAAACTCGGATTGCTTTTACTTTGATGAAGATAGCGGAGTTAAAATCAGCATCTACATTAAAAATAGCCAAAACATAGCTCAGGCCGATCCGGGTTCCCCTAAAAACTTGGAAGCTGTTGCCAGCTTAATGAAAAGAATTCACTCCTTTTCAAAGCCCTTTCCCAACCGCTTTGATTGGCAAACGGAGCTGGCCAAATACGAACGGATCATCCATCAACAACGCGGCGACTTGTTCTTCGATTACAAAACGTTTAAAGAACAATTGGTCACTTTTATGCAAAAAAATATTAAGAGTACAAGCTTGGTCCCCTGCCACAATGACACCGTGCCTGAAAACTTTATCATCGACAATTCCAGCAGAACCTATCTGATAGACTGGGAATATTCCGGCATGAATGATCCCTGTTGGGATGTGGCAGCCTACATCCTGGAATCTAAACTTTCTGCTGACGCCATTCATGCTTTAATTCAAAACTACTTTGGACAACCACTAACCCTGGAAGAAGAGTTCAAAATAAAGGGCTTTATGATGGCTCAAGATCTACTCTGGACAGTCTGGGCTTTAATTCGGCATTACAATGGTGACGACTTCTTGGAATACTGTACGATGAGATATGAGCGCTTCCGTAAAAATATCAAAGCGATCACCACATCACCCCACTGTTCCATTGCCAGTATGGTTATCAGTTAACCCTGACCGTAATAAAAAAACATGCCTCAACCCCGCCAAGGGTTAAGACATGTTTTTTTGCTTATGCGATTGTTTCCTTATTTATTCGCTTGGAAAAAGCGATTGCTATTGTCCTGAACTGTACGTTCGGTATTCTTTGCCTCACTATGGCCGGGTCCATACATATTCAATACAATAACCCCAATGATAATTAAGGCAATGCCTGTAACACTGGCAAAATTGACTTTTTCCTTCCAAATTAATATGGATATGATGACAGTTGCCACTGTCCCTAACCCAGACCAAATGGCATAGGCAATATTTAGTGGTATTGTTTTAAGCGATAAGGACAAAAAGAAAAATGCTAGGGTAAAACCTATTAGCAGCCCCACCGTAGGAAATAATTTAGAAAACCCATCGGAAGCCTTGAGTAGAGATGTTCCAACCAGTTCACATACAATTGCAAGCATTAAATAACTCATGATGATTTCTCCTTAATTTTTTCTGATTTCTACTTAACCTCACAGCAGGTAGATTTTATGCCCTTAATTAATTCTTTTTCTACCATGGAAAGGTGATGCCGATTTGACCATATGATTACTATCGTAATTTCTAAAGCAACGTCACGGATAGGAATCGTTACAATCTCACTGAACTTAGCATATTCTTCCGCCATTAAATGCGGTATAAAGGCAACACAATCCCCGTGTAATAAGATTTTTTCCAGCATTTCTAAATTGTCTACTCTGAACAAAACATTGATATCGCCATATTTTCTTAGGATACTCGATATACCACAGTTCGTTACATACTCAGTATTATATAGCACAACAGGCTGGGCTAGGGCCTCTTCTAAGCTTATTGTTTTATTTTTGGCAATGGTATTATCTTTACCTGTGATTAGCGTTAGTTTATCATTAAGCAGATCCCTAATATTAATATCCTTTGCCTGTAAAATTTCATCTGTCTTCAAAGTAATACCAAAATCGGCTTTACCTGCCTGAATGTCTCGGAATATATTATTGGATTCTCCTACCTTAATAAATATGTCTACCTTAGGGTGGTTATATTTAAAATTGGTAAGCACTTCCGGCATAATCGTTATATTAAAACCTGGTTCTACAGCCATCGAAATATTTCCCTTTAGTTCCAGGTTGTTAATCTTGGCGATTTCCTTAATCTCTTCCACTGTATTTAAAATATATTTTGCTTTATCGATAATGGCTTCCCCAATCTCAGTTGGATATGCCCCTTGGTTTGTTCTTTTTAACAGAAGAACGCCTAATTCATCTTCCAATTTACTAATGGATGCACTGAGAGCCGGTTGAGAAATATGTGAACGCTCTGCGGCCAAAGATATTGTTTTAGATCGGTATATCTCAACAAGATAATAGAGTTGTTCTAGACGCATTCCATCACCTCTGTTTTTTCTTTGCTAATGATTTAATATTATACTCCATCCCTAAAACATTATTATAGCATTTTGATATTTTCCACTGACTCCTGAGATCCCTTTTCCTTTTTAACCCTTACCTCAAGTAGAATCCTTAAAAATTATGCCCGCTATGAGCAAAACCTATTGCATCGTAATTTTTATGAACTTTCTTAATGTTATCACCCTTAAAATTTTATACTTTTTGATTGTGTTGCAAAACCTCCTGGACATATCCAGGAGGCCTATACCAAATTCGATTCATGGCGTTGCTGTACGCTATTAAGAAGCAGCTATCCTGCTGATAGCTGCTTCTTATTATTTATTAAACTTCTTCTGTAAAAATCTGATAAATTGGGGCACCTTCGCATTGGGCAGGATAACGTAAACCTAGCAACGCTGAGACGGAAGGTGCAACGTCAACTTGCCGGATGATACGATCTGTTGTAAAGCCAGGCTTAATACCAGGTCCTGCCGCTACGAAGATCGGAGAAACGGATGAATCATGATAACCTTCCGAAGTTGAAATACTATCGCCATGCAATCTGGTGTGTCCTTCTTCAATGGAGAAGAAAATATCACCACATTCTGGTCCATGGGTCCCAATTAACACCGCGTCTTTGTTTCTTAGGCAGATGCCTACGACACGTCTGCCAGTTCTTTCATCTCTGTAATTATACAGGTCATTGATGATTTGCTCTTCTAACTCATACTTATCCTTGGGATCCACAATGCCGTACTTGTCACGGCCTTTGAGGTTGATATAAATATAGTTGCTGCGAATCTGAATTGCTCTGGTCTTTTCCCAATCCACTTCTCTTAGGGTATTACCATTTTCATCTTTTTTCATAACGGTATAGCCCAGCTTTTCCATAACCTTCGTATTGAGGCCACCGTACTCACCTAAGATAGGAGGTACATTCTCCCCAACGATGAGGCCATGGTCACTAACTAATAATATAGTCCATTCTTCATCCAGTAAGTGCATGAATTCACCGAGGTAATCATCTGTCTGCAGGTAGAACTTTTCAATAAATCCTTGATAGGTTACTTCATCTGTATGAGCCCATTCTGGCAGTGTCTTAGCCAGGTGCCATAACTGGTGTCCAGCACAATCAATATTGTGCAGGTGGGAGAACACTACTTCATAGCCTTTTTCCTTGATAAGGTAGTTCATGCAATCAGCTTGCCATTTGTTGTACTGCACCCAAGAGGGCTCAAAGATTTCGTGAACTAACTCGGCATCTTCACCACCGATTAAGCTAACAGGTGGAACTACGCCAACATGATCAACGATTTCTTGAAAGAGAGTTTTGGGGTGCCATAACATGTCATTGGCAATGTCCAAGGCGTTACTAATCCAAAGTCTAACTTGAGTACCTGCGGGATCCAATTCCAAAATCTTCATAGAACGGCAGGCAGGCTTGGTTACTTCCTTCTTGGTAACATCATCGATTATTCCAGCTACCATTTCACCTTTTTTGATGATCGCAATGGGGGCTTCTGCCTTCTTATTCTTATAAATAGCCACACGGTCATATTCGCCGGCATCATTCTTAAGAATTAAGGCCGGACGTCTCATTACACCACCAGAAGTTAGGATCGTAAATTCCTTTGCACCTTCGGGAGCATTGGCCCAACCAGCAGCATCTTTAAGCGGAGAGTTAACAATGTCATAGGCTACCTTGCTGCCAATAACAACTTCAGTATCTTCGTCATCCATAACGTAGGTACGAATTTCGCCGCCTTGACGAGCTGTATCGCCCCACCACAGTTCCATCATTTCATCATCAACATCGTTGTCCAAAGTGTCTTCCAGGTCGGAAATGATGCAACCAACACCGGCTGGTTTGTCCACCCTTGGTGCATAACGAACTTCTTTAATATCAGCATTCGCAACAATTACTTTTTCCCAGTCAAGCTGTGCAACACCCATATTAACAGAACCGGGCTGTGTACCATCCACAACACTCAGATTGGGGCTTTGAGAGGTTGGGGGCCAAGAACTCCCGGGCCAGTGCCAGACGAGGGTCTTCATACCTGCTTCCGTGGTGATATTCCAAATTTGTTCTGCGGTACAATTACGAGAGTCCATATTGTAAACTACTGCATCGAGACTTTCGGGGGATTGTCTCCAATAACAAGTGATACCATGGGTTCCAGGGTATGCACCGGTAGCAAGGGTTGTCCAACAAGGAGGAGTAATGGTAGGAATTGCTCCGAGTAACTGCAAATCTTCTCTAGCAGCTCCACGGTCAATGAATTTCTGTAAGTTCGGCAATTTACCCTCTGCTAAATATTTTTTGGTAATTCTTGGGTCCATGCCATCGACGCCTAATACCAATAACTTATTGGTAAGTGCTGTTCTTTTCATTACTTCGTTGCCCCTTTCTTTTGTCTATAGTATAAAATTCTTTACACAATGCCCAATACTTTCCACCAGGGAATCAGTATAAAGAACACTAATAATGAAGCCAATACCATCTTAGTTGTCATAATCTTGATAAAATCAACCATTTTGATTAAACCAAAGGCATAGAAAATGAGGTACGTAAGATATTCATATGGGAATGCAATCTGGTCAAGACCTACATAAAGTGCATACAGTGCACCCATCGGATTCATATTGAGGCCTGCCGCAATTTGCGCGATTGGTTCTGAAAAACCTGCTAAGATAGCAAAGGGTGTGAGCAGGAAGTTTAGTATAACCCCTACCAGATAGATAGCACCAAGCACCATGCTAGAAGATAGTGGCTCTAAAATTGGTACGATTGCTGCTGCTAATATTTTACCGATGCCAAGATGACCAGAGGTAATGCCAATACTTAGGCAAGCAACACAGAAGAATACCATGCTGAAATCAATCTTCTTAACGTCATCATCAATTCCTACATTGAAACCTGGCAGATACAACATCCAAGGAATCACAATGAAGGCCCAGTCAAGCTCAATATGATGGAGACTGCCAGTAAGCATAAAGGCAATTAGGAAAACGGTTACGACGGCACCCTTCTTTTCATCCGTGCTCATTGGCCCTAGCTTTTGATACTCTGTAGCAAAGAACTCTTTACCCGGTAATTTTTTGGTTGGCTTGAAAATTTTAGGCAACATGTAAACAAAACCAAAGATAAACAAAGCATATGGAAGCATTTGAACAAGGAAACCAAGCCAAGTCAAGGTAATGCTAGGATCCACCGTATGAGCAGCATTAAGCATCAAACTCATGAAATAAGGTGTATAAAGGAAGACGCATGATGCACCGGCAGAAAAAGCACCTACTAACATAATAATCGCAGAATCAATGGATTTACCCAGATCGAAACTCTTACATAAGCCAAAGGTAAATGCGGCCATAATAACCCAAGCATTTCCACCTGTTGCGGTATTTAAAACGAAACCAGCAATCAATACGCCATATAAGAGGCCGTAATAACTACCACCAACTCGGAGGATTGTCCAATATGCAATTCTTTTTAATAAACCTATCCGATCTAACACATTTGCTAGCAAATAACCGCCAATCACTACTGTCGGCATTGTCATTGTCCAGGCTGAATAGGCTACTTCCATCGGAACTAAACCTGAGACTAAATAACCGACTGGGAACATCATCGAAACTGCCATCAAACTCATTAGTTCGAATGCCACTAATAATATACCTAAGGTTGTAACAAATAAGAACATTTTAACTTGATAGGTATAAAGGGCAGTTTCGGGAAGCACTAAAATTACAATTGGGATAATGATTGTCACAAACCATTTCAAGTAGGCGGCTACATTTATAGGCTTGTCCCCCATAACCGGAACATTTTTCATAAATCTCCTCCTCATAGTGTACCCTTTGTTTGTGATGGCCATCACTTTGCGGTCTTTTGTGTTAGTACTTAACTTCACTAACCGATTTCATTATAAAAATTATGTCGAATTCTGTACAATACCGACTAGTTATACCCGGTATAAGCAAAACATATATGGGACTTTAACAGTCTAATGCCAATGTTTACTTGATATGCGGGCCAAAGGCTCAGTAGACAAGCACCTGCCAAACAAAGTCGGTGTCAAAAGGATGAGACTGAAACATAAAATCGGCCAAGGCCCTTGGTAGGTAAAAGCGGTGACGGGTGCTTCGATCATCTAACCGCCTCCATTATAGCTATTCGTTATGCCCCTATAATTGTTATATATTTTACAAGCACTCAACATTCTTTTTATAATTGTCATGTGAACGAGTGTACGAGCTAATCCACTTCTAGAGGAAAGGGGCTATTTACGAAATGACGTCAAAGGATCTACAGCTACTGGTGCTGCGTATTGAATTAGGACTGGAACGCCTTGTAGACATGTCAAGCAGCAATGGTAAAAACGATAGCCGAATTAATAGTTACCGTAAAAGGTTAGACCTGCTAATTGATCAACTAAATAAAGAAAAACACTCTCATGCCACCTAGTTACAAGAATACTGGAGGTATGGGAGTGTTAAATGGTTATCACTTCATATTATTTGCTGCTCTGGGCTATGCCACACTGCCAATTTTAAATAAAGTTGGCTATCAACTAAATATGACCATGGATATTCTTCTTACATTACGTTTTTTTATTGCCAGTGTTATCCTTTTTGTCATTCTGACTGTGGCAAAAAAGCATAACCCTAGCCAGATAAAAAAGCAATTGCCAGGATTGATTGTGCAAGGTCTATTATTTTTTGGCTGTTCTTATTGTTATACTGCCGCGGTAAAATATTTGTCTGCATCCATAACTAGTATTTTGCTGCATGCTTATCCTGCTATGGTTGTAATTATTATGGCACTCTTTTTCAGTGAGAAAATTGACACCAAAAAAATCGCATCATTACTTCTATCGTTTCTAGGCTGCCTAATGGTCATAAACATTTTCAATGATCACTTGCAATTAAATTGGAAAGGCATTGCCTTTGCGCTAGGGTCCGCATTATTATATGCTTTTTATAATATTAATGGTCAGTATTTAACCGCTAAGTTAGAGCCAATCGCTATTTCTGCTTATGTCATGTTGGTATGCAGTATAGCAACGGCCATCGTCTATCCCCCTACGAGCCTAGTAACTGCCGGCTTAGGAGTATCAAGTTGGTTAGTAGGGCTAGGAACAGCCGTAGTATGTTCCGTTGTACCGACTATTTTTTACTTAAAGGGTATCTCTGTTCTTGGTGCTAGTAAATCTGCCATCGTTAGTACCATTGAACCAGCTCTTACCATCCTATTAGCTGGCGTAATATTAGGTGAAATGCTTACAATCACGCAATTACTTGGGGGATTTCTCATTATCGCAGGGATTGTAATACTACAAATTAATAAACAGTCCGTTAATTATTCCTACTCAATCGATACCCCTTAATTGTCCGATCGAGGGCGCACTCCAATCGTTGCATGTAATTCGCAGGTAACCCTTCATTGGGTTCCTTTGAGGATACCGGCTTGGAACCTATGCTTGGCAAGACCTTATGGGACGGATATGAAACACGAGTGCTTATACCGGGTATAAGCACTAAGTATTTTACAAGCAGGTGTGTGATTTTTATAATTTAATTGCACGTGAATATAGTAACATAGCCATGTTGCGTGTACCGTAATTTATCAATACCTAGAGAAATAAACAAAGAACCCTTATTAAAATTAATCTAAGAGGTGAAGATAATGTCAGTTTATGATTTAATTATTATCGGCGGAGGACCAGCCGGTCTTTCCTCTGGCATCTACGGAGCAAGAGCTCGCATGAAAACAGCTATTTTAGAAAAAGGTGCTGTGGGCGGTCAAGCCTTTACCACCCGTGAAATTGTGAATTTTCCTGGTTTCAAAAGTTCATCTGGTCCAGAGCTAATGAAAACGATTGCAGGCCATGCCAAAGAATTTGGTGCAGAAATTATCAAGGCAGATGTCACCCAAGTGGATCTAAGTGGTGACATTAAGCTGATCCATACAAAAAAAGGTCAACAATACCAAGCTAAAGCAATCATCCTAGCACTTGGCTCCCAGCCACGCTTGTTAAACATTCCTGGGGAGAAGTCATTGCGCGGAGCCGGTGTATCTTATTGTGCCACCTGTGATGCAGAATTCTACACGGATTTAGATGTAGTAGTGGTAGGAAATGGTGATGCTGCCATTGAAGAGGCTATGTACATCACCAAGTATGCCCGTAAGGTAACCGTCATTGTTTTACATGATGTGGGCATCGTTGACTGCAACAGAGCCAGTGCGGAAAAGGCCTTTAATAACCCCAAGATTGAGTTTGTTTGGAATTCCGTTATGGCAGAAATTAAAGGCAAGGGCGAAGTGGAGTCCGTAGTAATCAAAAATCTTAAGACCGGGGAACTGACGGAGTTACCAGCTCACGGCGTTTTTATATATGTAGGAATGATACCAGGTACAGAATTCCTCAAAGGTAAAATTGAATTGGATGAAAGAGGCTACATTATCGCAAACGAGCAAATGGAGACTTCGGTGGATGGCGTATTTGCAGCCGGTGATGCTCGAGTTAAATACTTGCGTCAGGTAGTTACAGCGGCTAACGATGGTGCCATCGCTGCGGTATCTGCTGAAAGATATTTGGATGAGGAGCAAAGTTTTAAAGAAGAGGTAGTTAATGCTGACAAGCCTGTCGCACTGGTATTTTGGAGCCCTGCCAGCAATGAAAGCATTGATTTAGCAAGTAGATTGGAGGCATTAATCGCTGCAACGGGTGGCAAATATAAGGTAGTAAAGGTGGATGTCTCCCGTAAGAAACGCATTGCCCAAAAGTATCATGTTACGACTACACCTTCCATTCTATTGCTGGAAAAAGGCGAGCTATTATTGCAACTTACTGGTAATGTGGATGATAAAACCCTTAAATCACAATTAAAACTACAGTAAATATTATCTGGGGAGGCGGTTGAAGACCATGGGCTACGAAACATTCAAACGTCTAAACACACAAAACTTTGACGATCTTATCTTTGATAGCGACACCCCCTCCCTGGTATTTTTTGCTGCAGAAAGATGCGATATCTGTAAGGAATTGCTTCCCATTGTTGAAGAGTTTGTGAGTTATTATGCCGGCAAACTAGAGGTTTATTTTGTAGATGTGGATAAATATGCTGAGTTGCACAAACGTTTTAGGCTAAGGGGTATCCCCCAATTGCTCATCTTCAAAGATCATGAATATAAGCGTCGTATTGGCGGTTTGCATGAAAGAGAAGATATGATCGAGATGATAGACAGCATTATTAATGAGACCGAATAAAGCTTATGATTCGGTTTGAAATACTTTACATTAAGAGGAGTGAAGAATATGTCTTTACAGCAATTAAACTCAAACAGTTTTGAAGAAATCATCTATGATAACGCAGAGCCCTGCTTGGTCGTATTTTCAAGAAAAAACTGCCACGTATGTAAAGAAGTTGTTCCGATGTTAGAAGATTTACAACCTAAATATGAAGGAAAGTTTGGTTTCTATTCAGTTGACGTAGAAGAACAAAAAAACCTTTCTCAGAGATTCTCCCTAAGGGGAGTTCCATCCATCGTTTTTTTTAATGAGGGTGAACTTCAAGGGAAAATGGCAGGAAACGTTGAAGAAGAACAAGTCGAAGAAAAGATCACAGAAGTTCTTGGAGCATAATTCCTATCTTAAAAGTGTAAATTAAATGGATCTTATTTAACTATTTACTTAGAATTATTCTGCCGAGAATGGGGGTGACCGTTAGGGTTACCCCTTTAACATTGCCCCTACTCCTGGAGAACCAATACCATAAACGCTGGGTCCAAGCCAAAGAAAAAACACCTTTGAAAAGGTGACTGCCATTCCACTACAATTTAAAAAGAAGAGATTTCGTTCCATGCCGGTTCTAATCTATTTGGCACGGTGGTTGTTGGTGCTAACGAATGGCTTCCGATATGCCAGATACACTGGAGGACATTAACATTTTAAAGGGTTTGCCATGCTTCTTACACAGTTTCTTTACACTTAAACAGGCGTTATGGCTGTTACAGTCCACTGGGCATAGCACGATGTCACACCTCTTTATTTTACAATCCAGTGCCCTTTCCCCACCCTTCATGTAACCATCGGAATAATCAAACTCCCCACCCTTTTGTTCAATTAGATTTTTATAAAAGGTTTTAAATTTGGTTATCCCACCAACAATTAAAACCCTTTTAGCACAAAAATCAAAGTTGCAGCAGTTCTGATCACAGGTTTCCGTTTCTTTTTTCTCGCACTTACAGTGGTTGTAATATTGATGATTTTGTTCTCTTAATCGGTTCTGTAACTCATCAATTTTAATTAGTAAATTGAGGTTCTCTTCCTCCAGAGCATTAATCTTGGCTTCATAGGCTTGCAAATCTTCATCAAAGGTGTCCAAAATCGCTTTTAATTCTTCATTTTCCTGTTGTAATTTCTGCTTTGCCTGTTCACTGGGGGCGTTACAGGAAGTAGTGTCTAAATGAGTCCCTTCTATTTGCTCTACTTGTGATTGATAGGACTTCCAGGCGTACGTTTGTTTCCACCGTCTCAGGGTACTAACGTGAACATCTACCTGCTTCGCTATGTCCACCATACTCAGGTTGTTCGTTTTATGGGTAAAACAGAGTTGCCAGGCTGTGATTTGTTTTGGTGTTAATTCTTTCAACCTAGCACACCTCCCTGCGGTAACCTTTTATAACTTGTCCGATCAGAGGACAACGAAAACTAGCCTCATTGCCCCATTTTTGTTTTAGGTTGCCGGTTTCTCTTTGATTTGGAAGGGGTTTGCATATGATTGGCTGCGCTATCATCATTTCATCTCCTCTTAAAATAATATAGGTAATTACCTTTTAACAACAAAACCGTTTCGACGGCATTTTCCATACAAACATACCAACGACTTATTTTATCCGGCAATCAATAACCGATAATGATTATCATTTTCATTGATTAATTATATTTTAATGGATTTTGTCCCAATGGTCAACCTTTACTTTATTACAAAATTATCCTATAACTTGCAAAAAAAACAGATGAATATGGGCTGCTCTAAATGCATTGAATGAAGCTGATCGGCCGTGGGTCAAAACATTGGTTAATGCCAATACTTAACCAATAAGTAAATAGACAGGTTGCGAAAATGAAGCGAATGCAAATTATTTATAAAAGGGATGAGTAATATGGAAGAAATCTATCGAAGAATACCTAAAAGAAAATGAGGAATTAGTTTGGGCAGATGAACACAAAGTTGGCGTTGCTAAAGGCTTAGACCCAGAAGTAAGTCAAGCTCTTAAAGATAACTTTATGGGGGAATTGTACAGAAGTAGGTTTTCAAGAGCAACAACAATTTCAATCCACACTCCCATGTAGGGAGTGACACACCGGGCATTCCGAAGGAAAACCTATCCACATATTTCAATCCACACTCCCGTGTAGGGAGTGACATAAGCCGCCGCCCCTACCGCGGCAATAGCAGCTATTTCAATCCACACTCCCGTGTAGGGAGTGACTGTTAACGGCCAAATTGGTGCGGAACAGACACCGATTTCAATCCACACTCCCGTGTAGGGAGTGACTTTCGCAAGAATCTACAGAATATTTGCCATACAAAATTTCAATCCACACTCCCGTGTAGGGAGTGACCTAACAGGGGACGCAGAGGCGGTATCCGAGCAGATTTCAATCCACACTCCCGTGTAGGGAGTGACTTAGTTAAAAAATTGAATCAGGAAGGTTTCTGGGGGATTTCAATCCACACTCCCGTGTAGGGAGTGACTGTTAAGTGGTGTGCTATTGAGGATGGCACACAAGATTTCAATCCACACTCCCGTGTAGGGAGTGACTCTTTGACTTTATTTGGCGGTGGTGCCATATCAGCAATATTTCAATCCACACTCCCGTGTAGGGAGTGACCCGTCTTTTTTGCGCTTATAATAACTGTTGGAGCATTTCAATCCACACTCCCGTGTAGGGAGTGACACTCCCAAGTTATATAGCTATGTCGCAGTTCGCCGTATTTCAATCCACACTCCCGTGTAGGGAGTGACGTCATGTCCTTGATTTCCTTTTCAATCAAGGGAGATTTCAATCCACACTCCCGTGTAGGGAGTGACGGGGTGTTACCCTTGACTGATATTGAACTGGTCCATTTCAATCCACACTCCCGTGTAGGGAGTGACCGAAAAAGAGTTGTCGTTGGCAATTGACTATGTAATAGTTCAATCCACACTCCCGTGTAGGGAGTGACAAGAGACTCCATACGAAGATCATCAACAGAAGAACATTTCAATCCACACTCCCGTGTAGGGAGTGACTCCAGACTATACCCACAGGAAACTGTCAGTCGGTAAATTTCAATCCACACTCCCGTGTAGGGAGTGACAGGAATAACTGCGGAGCCTCGCCCACGCCACGAAGATTTCAATCCACACTCCCGTGTAGGGAGTGACTCTCATTAATTATTTTATTAATGTAATTATACAATTTCAATCCACACTCCCGTGTAGGGAGTGACAAAAAATATAATCCTAAAGGCTTCGTGTCTCATATTTCAATCCACACTCCCGTGTAGGGAGTGACCTTCTTATGAGATTTGAACGTGTTATTAATAACATATTTCAATCCACACTCCCGTGTAGGGAGTGACGTGACGTTCCTGACCCTTATACTGACACACAAGCGATTTCAATCCACACTCCCGTGTAGGGAGTGACCGGCTAGGACCATTGAATTTACACCTTGGTCAAGGATTTCAATCCACACTCCCGTGTAGGGAGTGACAACAGAAAGAGCAGGGTTTGAGCAACAAACTAAAATTTCAATCCACACTCCCGTGTAGGGAGTGACGTACCAGGATGTAATACCTGTAATAGTACAAAAAATTTCAATCCACACTCCCGTGTAGGGAGTGACAAAAGGTTTACATGGTTGAGAATAAAACATGTTCCATTTCAATCCACACTCCCGTGTAGGGAGTGACCTTCGCAACAGAAAATTCTTTTCCTTTAACGAAGTATTTCAATCCACACTCCCGTGTAGGGAGTGACAGCAAAAAGTAATAAAAATTATCAACCAGATAACATTTTTCTTGCTTTTTTAAACTTTTTTATTAAAAAACATGTAACAAACCCGTTGTTTTCTTCATATTCCAACAAATTATCCCTAATTTCGCGGTGCGAACCTCTCGGGAATTTTATGTGCACTATAGGTTCGCACTAAATCAGCAGGGTATCCTCAACATTAAATGAAGACTTCGCACCAATATGCTCAACCTTGTTTCTGTAGTTATTACCTAACATATAGAACCTCAGGCTGTCTGTTTCCGTATCAATAATCTTCTCAAGCTTATGCCGGACTTCACGAAATTTTGCCGCATCCAGTATGCATTCAAAAACCGAATTTTGAACACGCTGTCCATAGCTCACACATTGCTTCGCAACTTGACGCAACCGCTTTCTTCCTGCTGCTGTTTGAGTATTAACATCATACAGGGCGACTCTCAGTGCTTCCACATCATCCTTCAAAATCACAATATTTTCTCCATCAAGGGATAAATAAGTATTGGGGGAAGTCACATAGAGAGTATTTAATAATTTTCTTATTGATCAACCTCGATCTCCGAAATATTCTTCTTCATATAGTTCATGGCAGATGGATTTTTACAAAGCTTCGGCAGACAAAGTTCGCTAAGGGAACAGGATTTGCAAGCCTTCGTTGTTTTAACCTTAGGGGTATGTCTCTTATCATATAGTTCATGCATTTCTTTACAAATCCGCTTGACTTCCTCTCGGATTTCCTTATCCAAAGCAACTTTAAACCTGCGTTTAGGTTCCCCATAATACAAAAATCCTTCCGATATGCTGCACAAGAGCATCGCTTCCAAGCACATGGCTTGAGCACATAATTGCAACACATCCGCATTGTCCTGCTTAGGCTTGCCACGCTTATATTCCACAGGAACCGACTGATAACTTCCCTCTCGGCCGTGGAGGGTGACTCCTTCCCGGGACTTATGAAATTCCACCACATCACATGCTCCGATGATCCCTAGGGTACGGGAAAAAATCCCCATACCCCGGGAGATGATCAGATCTCCCCGCTTTTCTTTGATGGTATTGTCATGGGTTTTCTCGTGCAGAATTCCGCTTCAATGGTGTGCAAATTCTCTTGCCATTGCTGCTCAATATGGATTAAAGCCCATTGACGTTTGCAAAACACGTAGTGCTGGATTCCGGATAAGAGCAAAAACTCCTCTTCTTGGTATTCCATCTCTATATCCCATCGTAAATTTCCGGAGACAATCCGGCCAACTCTTCGTGAGAGATCTTGAAATCTTCAATGCTTTTGGGATTGTCCCTGGTAGGCACAACCTTCAAACTTCGGTGAACCTTGGCGGAAGAATACTGTCCGGATTGGGAGTTATGTTTCCACCAATATACTTTGCAAATTTCCATGCTGCCGTCGGGCCGAGCGGAAGAGCAATCATTCTCGAAAAGAGTGATCAAGGCTTTTTTAAGCAACTCTCTGTCTTCTTCACTGAAACCTGTTTTAGCGGCAAGCTGGGTGTTGATACTGCCATAGAACACATACACCCCAAAATCAACCCGGTGCTTCATCCCCATAGTATCAGGACTTTTCTTATCGGGATCTTTCCCTGTCTCTCCGTTAACGCTTTTAGTTATTTGGATACTGGAGATCTCAATAGGTGTCACACTGACCGCAGAGTGAATGGAAACCGGACCTCTGATACCAATGGAAACAGCATTATCATCGTTTGCCTTCTTAAAGGCAAACACCTGCCCAAAACTCCGAACATCAATCCATTTATGGCAGGATATGGCTGCATATTGCTCTTTGTCCTTGCCCGCCTTTTTAAGCTCGGCACAACCGTCTGCCCGGTCTTTCAAGCTTCTAAATCCATCGGTCCGCCGTTCATCGGACTGGACAAAAATCTCCTGACCCAGGTCCTGTAAACGATTGCGGATCTTGCGTTTAATGCAGACATCGGAAATTTCCCCAAACCCCTCATAATTTTCTCGGGGGCGGTTGCCATTGAGAGGATCTCCGTTGGGATTAGCATTTTTTACCAAAAGAATTACTGCAAAATCTACTTTGTTAAGAAAATTACTCACCTTAATTCTCCCCTTCCTTTTTTACGATAGAGCTAACTTTTTCTTTTGTTTTTCTTCCATGCGTTGTTTTTTCTCATCCAGAAAAACTTCCCTTTGACAGTAATATCCCAAAATATAACTGTCTTTCAATTGTTCCGAACTGGTAAAATCCTCAAAGGACAGCATGGCATTGACTCTTGTCATCCGTTCAGTTAGATTGGCCCCTTTGGCACCTAATCTTTCCATATAGGGTCCGAGTTTATCGTTAATAATCCCCCAAGTTTTGTAGGGGCGGAGCTTAAATTGATGCATTAAGCGTTCGGCATTGGTCGCTCTTCTTTCCCCTGTGGTATACAAGGCATACTCTTCAATTTGCTGGGCAATGGCTAAAAGCCTGCCGAAAAGGTAACTCCTGTCCTTCTGGTTTTCATCAAGGGACATCTCCCATACCTCCTTCTTACCGGATTTATCATAGCGATATTTTCTAATCAGAGCGCATGTGATAGTCAAGGCTTTCTCCCATTCCCACTTTTCCATACCAATGGGATTGGACACCCGGTTAACCGCTGAGTTGACCAGATCATAAGGCAGATGAGCAGCATCAATAATACACGGCAGCAGCCTCTCAACCGTTGCTTTTTTCAACTTATCGCTAACTTTATCGCCATACACCGCCCAAGTTATATCTTTAGGGGCCGGAGCACCGATAAAAGTAATAAATTTAAAATTTGGTTTCCCTTTTTCATTGACCCCATCCGAGACCTTTTTATAAGTATGTTTCCAGATGCAAGTGCTATGCCAGGCTTTAATCCTGTTTAGAAAATCCCAACCGTCCAGTTCCCGGTAATATGTGATAGCTAACCGTCCCACAGTGGCGGCGTCCAATCCCATAATCACAATTTCCGCCATAGTATCCAAATCACAGCCATAACCTGCGATAGCCTTATTTAGTCTCCGGGCAAAATCCTGCTCAGTTGAAAATGCCGGTGCTTCTTCCGCCAATATATCTTCAGTATCGTTTAGAAAAGGGGGCAAGGACTCATTTTTCGTCCCCCAGGCCACTACTACCTGATCACCGTTTCTATACCCCTGCTTTTCAATCAGCCAGCGCAAAGCGTTATGGGCTTTTTGGGTGGTTTCATAACCCACCTGCACTACCTGGTTTTTATCTCCAAAGCGTCCCCGGTAAGTAAACCCGACGCTATCATTGGCTGAAATCAGCTTGGCCTTATCCCCTGTATTTCTGACTTTGGCAGGATGTTTATCAGAGCAGGGAATAGCTTCTCCCCTGACATAGCAAAGAGTAACCTCTTTTTGGATACTGAGATAATAGCGGACGTGGCTCTCATATACCTGAGGATCAAGCCAAATCGCTGATTCCTCCTCCCCGCTCGTTTCCACCCGAAACCGAATAAAGGCATCACTTTGGTCGCCGGCCCCCATCTTTATATCTTTAGCCAGGAGCCCTTCTTCATCACAGACCAGGACTTTCTGCCGGATCAAATCCCCGACTAAAGTATCTTTTTTTAAATAAGTGAGGACAGCCCAAACCTTACTATGGCTATACTCAGAGCCGCACCAACCCTCAAGTTGTTCTATGTATTGTATGTGAAAATTCCCACCATTTTTCTTCTTTACATAGTCGGTATAATCTCCCGCCAGATATTGAAGTTTATCGCAGAGGGGGTGAGGTGCTATCCCACTGCTTCTCGTAGCAGAGTCCTCCGTGACCGGAATAATCGTCATCGCCTCTTCCTTCTTCAACTCCCTGGCACTGATAAAATCGCCGTCTCTGCTGAGGATTACTTCTATTTGAGCATTCTGGGTGGAATGGGCCATGGGAAGAAGGGGGATCGCCTGCTCATCAGGACTTGCAGCACCGACTTCACTTTTACAATTTTCATAGGTATCATACAATTTATGAATCCAGCCCAATACGTTTCCTCCTTACAGCTCCTCAACTTCGCAAAAATTCGTGTTGTCAAATACTTTAGGCCTCATGGCGGAAAGCTCCCGCTTCACAGCACATTCTTCCGGCCTTATAAATTTGATGTAGCCATTGCTCATCTCTGTTTTCCAAAGCCTAGCTACTAGTTTGTTCTTACCTGTTTCATCCGGATAATCGAAACCATGAAACATCAGTCCAAAGGAAATAGTGCCGTAATCATCATAAGCACCCTCTCCCTCCCCGAACCGACAAGGCTCCACATAGCCCTGACACTCCCTGGTTCCTAAAAAAACATCCCGTCTCCCCCCGCATTTGATCATGCGGTTGGCTATAATATAATGCTTGTTCTCATTTCTATCCTGTTCCAGGTTAGGGCGATTTAGATTCCATTCGAAATGGGCTTTCACTTGATACTCCACATCGGTTAAATAAGTATAGATGGATAAGGTATTTCCGCCACTGAAATTAATTGGCCTAATCCCTTGCGATTGTGTTCTAATCGGCTTCATAACCCGTACTTCGTCAATAATCCAAATTAAGGTAGGTTTCCAATAGACACTTTCCAATATCCCCTTAAGTGCTTGGTAAGTCGGCACTTGATAGGATATTTTTTCCCCTCCCACTCGGTTGATGGGATCGCTGAAAAGGGCATAACGCCCGCTGACCTTGAACTCAACCCGGTTCTCTCTCTCCATTAAACTTCGTCCCCCTTAAATACCACAAAAATCCATAGTTTTTTTATCAAAACTTATCCCCACCTCCTCATCATAAAACTCCTCCCGCAGAGCAAGGATGGTTTTATCCTTCAGCCAAACTAGCGCCCCCATTTTCTCTAATCTTCTCCTATCTGTTTCATATAGATTTACAGAATAGTGCTGGGCCTTTTTCAGGTAGCCTTTTAACTCTCCCAAAGTACAGGTACCGTTGATCGAGGTTATCAGATCCTTACCCTCTTTATAAGGAACGAGAATACCTGTCGTATTTTCATCAATAGCTTGGAATTCCTCGCCTGCTGTCTTAAAGGCCTGCTTCAGCATTAAGTCAGATGGACTGCCCTTGCGGCTGTTAAATGCCACCGCCGCCTCCCTATTGTCGGCCAGTACATCATACAAAGTTCTAGCTGGCTTCCGCTTTGCCAACGTATAATTCATTTGCGTTCTTCGTTCGTAGAAGTAGTATTTATAATATCTTGCCATGACTTGGGGAGATAGAAGTTCCTGATCGAAGCTTTCCGGATTCTCCGCAAAATCCCGCAGGACTCTTTCCGTGCACTCCTGGCCTTTTTGGATATCCGCAAGCTTGCTCACGTCTTCCCCCTCTAGATTCACGATATAAACATTACCCCGTTCGCTCTTGCCATGCCGGTTACACCGTCCTGCCGCCTGAGCAATATTGTCCAAACCAGCCAAGGAACGGATCACACACTCAAAGGAGATATTTATCCCTGCTTCAATAAGTTGAGTACTGACGCAGATCACCCTCCCATGTCCTAATTGCTTTTTCATGGTCTCTAAAACCTTTATCCTGTGGGCCGGGCACATATTGGTACTCAGATGAAAAACCTTACATTTTTTCTCTTCGAGGAGACCGGAATTTGCCGTCTTTAACTCTTTAAAGACTTCTCTGGCTGAATTCTTAGTATTTAAAATCACCAACACACTTTGTACCTGATCCATTCTGTCCAGTATAAAATCTTTGAGAGCGGGAGTACTATAGCCTCCCATCACCAACTTAGGAATCAGATTCACTCGTTTAAACTGTTTGAATTTCTCATGAACATCGGGAATGATGTTGGGATTTTCGTTTAATTGCAAAGGAATCTTTGTGGTTTCTAAAAGAGGCTGCGTAGCCGTGCACAAGATCACCGTAGCCCCACAAATATAAGCTAAGAAATTAAGAGCTGTGTTGAACATATGGATGCATCTAATAGGAATGGCTTGAATCTCATCAAAAATGATCACGGAATCAGCCAGATGATGGAACCTCCTAACATCCTGAGTCCCGCCCTTAAATAAGGTATTAAGAAATTGAACCATGGTAGTGAAAACGATCGGACTGTCCCACCGTTCCGTCAACAGCTTGTAGTTTTCCGTTTCTTCTTCATCCGCCCAGGCATCATCCTCGACAATCAAGTTGGAATGATGCTCTAAGATCATCTCCTCATGTCCTAAAATATCCTTTATTTCTCCGGCGTTTTGGTCAATGATAGTCGTAAATGGGATGATAAAAAAAATCCTATCCTTATTAAAGGCTTTGGCATGATTCAAGGCATAACGCAGGCTGGAAAGAGTTTTCCCACCTCCGGTAGGGACCGCAAGCTGATAGATACCTGATCCGTTCCGAGCAAAATCCCTGCAGGCTAAGGAAATGTCCGCCCTAAGGCAATCGATCTTACTTTCCTGCGGGTAATCCTTTAGTTTCTCTTCGAGAATATCAGCAAGTTCCCCCCATAATGCGGACTTATCAAGTGTCTCTTTTCTTTCCTTATTCTCCATAAATAAATAGGTATCATACCGGTCTGCATCAATTAGACAACTGAAAAGATATTTTGTAAGAACTCCATAAGCAAACCAGCGGGACTTCGGTAATTTTTCCAACTCACAAATGCGATTGAGTGTATTCTTCACCTCTGCTGCTGCTTTTTCAAACAGTTCCTTGATCTGAGCCTCTGCCAAACATTCTTCAGTAAAATGATTTAATGCCTCATCATAGTGTATCTCTTTTTCCGGCTGCATTTTCCTCGTGAATTTATCCATGCCGTCAAGATCTAAACAATCAATCAGGCCTCCATGATGGGAACAAACAGCCAAGGCAATCAATTGGGCTGTAAATCTTTGGATTTTGTCCGTTGTGTTATAAAAGGTATCGTAGATATACTTGGCACCGGCAGTTGAGTGATTGATTGTCCCCTTAAGAGATTTATCCTCCGAACACTTGGCACTATAACGAATGTAGGCATCAAATTTACCGGTTCCTTTGCCCATATCGTGGAGAATACCGATTAATTCTCCTGTCGCACCCAGGGAAATCTTCGAGCAAAACTCCTTGGTCAATTCAGCCACATTCTCCAGATGCATTTTAACACTTTGCTCTTCGGATGTTGTTGGGTTAATATGTGCACAAAGCATTGACTCCCTCCTTTGCGAATGTAATAGACAAGAGCTACCGACATAATTCTCTTTTTTGAATTACAAATATTATAATATTTTGACTTTATTCTACCATTTTATTGTAAGCGGTACCATATCTGAGAACATTTAACAATTTTAATAAAAAAGAATGGCTCAAACTGAATGCAGGTTGAACCATTCTCCTCCGTCATTGGCGTTGTTGTTTATGAATTGCCCATATCAATGGCAAGGATGGCATTTCACTTGTTCACTATCCAAGATAAGTAACGGTTAAATTGGCTTATCTTTCATATTTTTTCACAATATCAGCTGTAGATTCCCAAACTATTAAGGTAGAAAATGGCCATTTTTTCGCAGATTAATTGAGTCAAGGTCCCTAACAATCGTTAATGGTATTTTCTCTGTCTCATTACACACCAAACAAATATAGTTGACTGAATTCATAGCTTGGTCTATATCTCTTTTGTTTTGTGATTTTTTCTTCTCTTTGTTGGGTTTTCGATGTTTAATACCGATGAGATCGTAAATCACCCTTTCTAGACATGCCCTAGCCATTTGGCAACTTGCATGCTTGATTGTAGGGAGTGACATTAACTAAAGTATCTAACTTATGTGGCCTGTGCATTTCAATCCACACTCCCGTGTAGGGAGTGACATAATATTAAATCTGCGACTTGACGATCCAAGCGATTTCAATCCACACTCCCGTGTAGGGAGTGACTCACTTGCAGAAGTAAGGGTGGCACAGGAAATCGAGATTTCAATCCACACTCCCGTGTAGGGAGTGACTCGACAAGGAAATTGCAGAGGAAACCAGGCAATGGATTTCAATCCACACTCCCGTGTAGGGAGTGACCGAGATAATTTGGCTTATCAATTTAAAAACCAGGATATTTCAATCCACACTCCCGTGTAGGGAGTGACCGAAGAGATTTCCGATGGACCACCCATGGATGATATTTCAATCCACACTCCCGTGTAGGGAGTGACGTGCTGGATTGTCCTGGCAGAGTGGGTAAGGGATGAATTTCAATCCACACTCCCGTGTAGGGAGTGACTCTTGTATTCTTCTTTGATGTGTTTAGCTTTGGTATTTCAATCCACACTCCCGTGTAGGGAGTGACTGTTAGCCCACCCTGCCAGTTGCGCCTACGGTCTATTTCAATCCACACTCCCGTGTAGGGAGTGACTTTCGGATGAATTTTCAACCGCAACAACTGAAATCAATTTCAATCCACACTCGCGTGTAGGGAGTGACCTTGCGCAGCAAAGATGACCGATATTATCCCAACGATTTCAATCCACACTCGCGTGTAGGGAGTGACACTAACGGGAGGTATGACACCATGACAAAACAGATTTCAATCCACACTCGCGTGTAGGGAGTGACCATCGACAGTTGGACAACAAAAAATGTGTATAAAAAGATTTCAATCCACACTCGCGTGTAGGGAGTGACCAACTGCAGGTACATTAATTAGAGAGATACACAGGATTTCAATCCACACTCGCGTGTAGGGAGTGACTTCTCAATTTCCTTTTGAAGCACTGAATTATAAAATTTCAATCCACACTCGCGTGTAGGGAGTGACCTAGATGTATTCGCCACTCACGGTAAGATTTACATTTCAATCCACACTCGCGTGTAGGGAGTGACAGGGCATTAATAAAAGTGGCCATAGGGCTTTTTGATTTCAATCCACACTCGCGTGTAGGGAGTGACATTACAAATATTAACAGGTAGGGAAAGGTTATGATTTCAATCCACACTCGCGTGTAGGGAGTGACGGATCGATATTAACACCGGTGCCTACGAAGGGCTTATTTCAATCCACACTCGCGTGTAGGGAGTGACGAATTATTCGCTACATCAAGCTCGTCGAAGATGAGATTTCAATCCACACTCGCGTGTAGGGAGTGACGATTATTTGTCCACAGTGTACAGTAAAAACTGTACATTTCAATCCACACTCGCGTGTAGGGAGTGACGTCGTTTATTTGCTTATCTGCCCCAATTACAAAAATTTCAATCCACACTCGCGTGTAGGGAGTGACCTACAATAGTAGTAATGTTAGACCAGGATACTATGTATTTCAATCCACACTCGCGTGTAGGGAGTGACCTTTGTCAACGTCATACTGTTTCAAGTCCCTTAATAAATTTCAATCCACACTCGCGTGTAGGGAGTGACGTAAGTACCAGTACCGATGGTGGTACTTGGGTAATTTCAATCCACACTCGCGTGTAGGGAGTGACTTAAGCATTATTTACACACTCCTTTATACGAGCAGATTTCAATCCACACTCGCGTGTAGGGAGTGACGTAGCATCAGCAGCACCTTCAGCAAACGCAGGAGCAATTTCAATCCACACTCGCGTGTAGGGAGTGACTAGTCTTCTACTTCGCCCCACCAGGACTCTTTTTATTTCAATCCACACTCGCGTGTAGGGAGTGACAAGCCAAATAAAGGCCAAAGGCTGCTACATAGACAAATTTCAATCCACACTCGCGTGTAGGGAGTGACCTTATACGGGCCTGCAATTGATCAAATTATCGATATTTCAATCCACACTCGCGTGTAGGGAGTGACCTTTGATAGGTTGTCCCTGGTTCAGTCACAAACGAATTTCAATCCACACTCGCGTGTAGGGAGTGACCCAAGATCTCATTAATCAGCTATAGTGAATATCAATTTCAATCCACACTCGCGTGTAGGGAGTGACGGCCGAGGATACGTTATCCATAAAGGGATGTTGGATATTTCAATCCACACTCGCGTGTAGGGAGTGACAGCAAAAAGTAATAAAAATTATCAACCAGATAACATTTTTCTTGCTTTTTTAAACTTTTTTATCAAAAAATATGTAATAAACCCGTTATTTTCTTCATATTCCAACAAATTATCCCTAATTTCGCGGTGCGAACCCCTCGGGAATTTTATGTGCACTATAGGTTCGCACTAAATCAGCAGGGTATCCTCAACACTTAAATGAAGGCTTTGCACCAATATGCTCAACCTTGTTTTTGTAGTTATTACCCAGCTATAGAACCTCAAGCTGTCTGTCTCCGTATCAATAATATTCTCAAGCTTATGTCATACAATCATTTATGTCAATATCCCCGTCCCCTTGTCACCTTGTCACGTGAATGAGCTGATCCGTCATGGATCAAAACATTGATTAAGGCCAATACTTAACAAACCAATAAATAAGCTCCCTCCAAAAAAATTTAAACTAGGCTGTTGACAGAGCAGGTAAATGAAACTATAATAATATTGTAATCATTATAAAAGTGAAGATGATACAAATTCTTCATAAAAGGGATGAGTAATATGGAAGTTGCAAAGAGATCTATCGAAGAATACCTAAAAGAAAATGGCATCAAGCCTTCTTATCAAAGGATTAGGATTTTTGATTACCTTATTCAGCATAAAAATCATCCCACCGTTGACATTATTTTTAAGGCATTGGTTCAAGAAATACCGACTCTTTCTAAAACCACGGTCTACAATACCTTAAAGCTTTTCTTAGAACAAGGCGTTGTACAATTGCTGGTGATAGAAGAGAACGAAACAAGATATGATGCTGATACTTCAACCCATGGCCACTTTAAGTGTGAAAAGTGCGGTCACGTCTACGATATAAGGATTGATTTATCCTGCTTGGATTTGAGTGAGCTGGAAATCCATCGGGTTAATGAACAGCACATTTATTTCAAAGGCACCTGCAACAGGTGCCTTCATAAAAAATACGATTAATCATTAACAAGGGGGAAAATTATAATGAAAAAATTTGTTTGTACGGTATGTGGTTATGTCCATATCGGAGAAAATGCACCTGAAAATTGTCCACAATGTAGAGCTGCTGCTAATAAGTTTGTTGAGAAAAAAGAAAATGAGGAATTGGTTTGGGCAGATGAACACAAAGTTGGCGTTGCTAAAGGCTTAGACCCAGAAGTAGTTCAAGCTCTTAAAGATAACTTTATGGGGGAATGTACAGAAGTAGGTATGTATTTAGCCATGAGCAGGCAAGCTGACCGGGAGGGTTATCCCGAGGTTGCTGAGGCTTATAAAAGAATTGCCTGGGAAGAAGCAGAACACGCAGCAAAGTTTGCTGAGTTATTGGGTGAAGTGGTAGATGCTGACACCAAGGCCAACTTACAAGCCCGAGTTGATGCAGAGCATGGAGCCTGTCAAGGCAAAAAAGATTTAGCAACAAAGGCCAAACAACTTGGGTATGATGCTATTCACGATACGGTTCATGAAATGTGTAAAGATGAAGCACGCCATGGTGCTGCTTTTAAAGGTCTCTTAAAAAGACATTTTGCTAACTGATGGTTAACCCTTTCAACCTAACTAACTATCCGCTATAATCCTATACCTTACTGCCGCTGCCTGACAGGGATTCGTGAAAAAATTTATTTTATCTAAGGAGGAGTATCGAATGAACTTAAAAGGAACCAAAACCGAAGCAAATCTAAAGGAAGCCTTTTCCGGGGAAAGCCAAGCCCGTAACAAATATACTTATTGGGCCAGTGTGGCAAAAAGAGAAGGGTACGAGCAAATAGCTGCCATCTTTTTAGAAACAGCAGATAACGAGAAGGAACATGCAAAGAGACTCTTTAAATTCCTAAAGGGTATTACAGATACCAAAACACACCTAAAAGAAGCCGCTGCCGGGGAGAACTATGAATACACAAATATGTATCTTGAATTTGAAAAAATTGCCCGGGAAGAAGGCTTTGCAGAGATCGCCGACGTATTCCGTGAAATCGGAGAAGTTGAAGAAGAGCATGAGAAACGTTTCCTGGCCCTGCTTAAGAATGTTGAAAATGGCACTGTGTTTAAGCGTGATGACGAAGTTAAATGGAAGTGCCGTAACTGCGGTTATGTTCATAAAGGTCAGGAAGCACCTCAATTATGTCCTGCCTGTGCCCACCCACAGGCCCATTACGAGCTACTTTGCGAAAACTACTAAAATAAATTACCCCTGCTCCAAAATCTCGTGGAGCAGGGGTTTTCTCTGTTAAAAATTGTTCTTTTTAGGACTCAATGCTTGATGATCGTGCCATCTCTTCTTTAACAAGCAATTATTCTACTTCATCCAGTGCGATACCTAGTGCATCAGCCACTCCCCTGCCATAAGCGGGATCCGCTTTCAGGCAGTTTCCGATATGCCGGATTTTAATTTCCTTTGGCGCGTCTCCCATCGCTCTTGCTGTATTCCCAAAGAGAGCCTGTTGCTGTTCAGGATTCATTAGTATAAACAGTTTGCCTGGCTGGGTGTAGTAATCATCGTCATCCTCTCTGAAATTCCAGTGATCTGCCGCACCATTTAAAGCAAGGGGAGGTTCCTTAAATTCCGGCTGCTGCTGCCATTGGCCATAGCTATTCGGTTCATAACCGATTGTGCTGCCGGCATTGTTATTCACCCTCATTTGGCCATCCCGGTGGTAGCTGTTCACTGGACAACGAGGAGCGTTTACCGGAATCTGGTGATGGTTAACCCCCAATCTGTAACGCTGTGCATCTCCATAGGAGAATAGTCTTCCTTGGAGCATTTTATCGGGAGAAAGGCCTATTCCCGGTACTACGTTAACAGGGTTAAAAGCTGCCTGCTCAACCTCTGCAAAATAGTTCTCAGGGTTTCGGTTAAGCTCGAAATAGCCAACCTCTATGAGCGGGAAGTCTTTCTTATACCATACTTTTGTTAAATCGAAAGGATTGTATGGCATATTTGCGGCCTGTTCCTCCGTCATTACCTGGATAAACATCTTCCAACGCGGGAAGTCTCCCTTATCAATACTTTCGAGCAAATCCCTTTGATGACTTTCACGATCCTTGGCGACAATGGCTTCCGCTTCAGCGTCTGTTAAATTCTCAATGCCCTGCTGGCAAACGAGGTGAAACTTAACCCATACACGCTCATTATTAGCATTAATCATGCTGAAGGTATGGCTACCAAAGCCATGCATATGCCGGTATGACTTTGCAATGCCCCTGTCACTCATGGTGATGGTCACCTGATGAAGTGCCTCGGGGAGAGATGTCCAAAAATCCCAGTTGTTTTTTGCACTTCTCAAATTCGTGCGTGGGTCGCGCTTAACGGCATGATTTAAGTCTGGAAACTTAAGTGGATCACGAAGGAAAAACACCGGCGTATTGTTGCCGACCAGGTCCCAGTTGCCTTCTTCAGTATAAAACTTCATTGCAAAGCCCCGGATATCACGCTCTGCATCGGCAGCACCACGCTCACCGGCAACTGTGGAAAAACGGACAAACATTTCGGTTTGTTTGCCTATCTCAGAGAAAACCTTTGCTTTCGTATACTTTGTGATGTCATGGGTTACCGTAAAAGTACCATAAGCACCAGACCCTTTGGCATGCATCCTTCTCTCAGGGATCACTTCCCTATCAAAATGAGCAAGCTTTTCCATGAACCATACATCCTGCAACAGCATAGGACCTCTGGCACCTGCTGTCATTGCATTCTGATTGTCAACCACTGGAGCCCCAGCAACTGTAGTTAGCTTTTTCTTATTTTCCAAATATTTTCTACCTCCTTAGCTTTTCAGATCGTATTAAAAAGGTTTCCTAAGAACCCCTTTTGAAAAAATGCTGAAGTTTCGCAGAGTCTGGTTTCTGTTTAAATGTATAAATAATTTATAGAAAATACATCGTAAACCCTGCACGATTTTTGAGAAGTAAGAACTTTGTAATGTTTTCTTAACCTTCAATTATTATTCTACAATCCGGTGCTTGGCAAAAATTCAAGACGAAGTAATGCCCTATTTATATTTAGTTGGTTTATTTCAAAGTCCTTACCTGAATCTCGCGCCAAAAATGGGCTAGCCCTATTTTATTAGGGCAACCCATTTTGCTTTATTATGAATTATTATATTTTGTGGGTTGATAATCTATTTGTTTACTTACACCGCAACTGCAACCCGTGCCGCAAGAGCCGCTGCAATCAGAACCTCCTGAGCTGCAACAACCATCTTTAATGTGCTCTACTTCTTTGCGAAATCCTTTAATCGTCCAATAACCAATAGCTGCGGCTAGAGCACCGGTAAATAGGATGCCTAAAATACTACTCATCGTATTTTCCCTCCCTTGAAGCTAACTGCCAAACCCAAGCAACAAACCGCCTTGGTAGATTATTAGGGAGATCAGCCAGGCCAGCCCGAAGGTATAGCCTGCTGCAAATAAAGTCCACTTCCAGGATGCAAGTTCTTTTTTGATCGTACCGAGAACTGCCATACAAGGTGTGTATAAGAGTACAAATACCAGAAAGGCATAGGCAGATAAACTGGTAAAACTTGTACCGATCGTTGCTTTTAACTGACCAGCTGCATATACTGCATCATCAGCTAATTCAAGCACACCATAAAGAACTCCCAAGGTTGATACAACCGCTTCTTTAGCTAGTATCCCGGTAATTACAGCTACACCGGCTTCCCAGGTGCCAAAGCCATGGAAAGTAAACAGAGGCGCAATCATTTTACCGAGGGAAGCCAGCAAGCTTTCGTTCATTTCTGCGGAACCGGAGAAATTATAGCTGCTGAGAAGCCAAATCACCACAGACATGCTGAAGATTATGGTACCTGCCTTAATCAGAAAGCCTTTGCCTTTTTCCCATGTCTGAATCAGAATTGTCTTTAAGGTTGGGAATCGATAGGGAGGTAGTTCCATCAAAAATGGTTCGGAATCTCCTTTAAAAATAGTCGATTTAAAGATTATGCCCATAATAATAGCTATGACAATACCAAGAAGATAGAGTGAAAGCACGACTTCACTTTCGCTTCCCGGGAAGAACAAAGCTGCAAACAAAGCATATACCGGCAGTCTGGCTCCGCATGACATGAAGGGAGCAATCAAAATCGTGATCCTGCGATCCCTTTCGGAATCCATAGCCCTGGCCCCCATAATCGCTGGAACCGTGCAGCCAAAACCAACCAGCATCGGTAAAATAGATTTACCGGATAACCCAATCCGTCTCATGGCACGGTCCATAATAAACGCAACTCTGGCCATATAACCGGTGCCGTCAAGAATACTAATGAATAAAAACAGGGTGAAAATCAAGGGGACAAAGACTACTACCCCGCCCACACCAGCAATGATACCGTCAATAACCAAGGACTGCAGCCAATCAGCCGCACCTACAGCTGCTAATCCCCCGGCAACCCAATCGGTTAAGGTGCCCGAAACAAATTCATCCAGCAAATCTGAAATCGGCTGCCCCACCCAGGTAAAGGTCAATTCAAAAATGGCATAAAGCACAGCTATAAAGATTGGAATACCCAACAAACGGTGGGTGATAATATTATCCAGCTTATCCTGCCAAGAAGTGACGCCTTCCTGGATTTCAAGTGCACCTTCTAAAACCTTATTAATAAAATCATATCTAGCTTCAATGATTTCCTCTTCAATGATGTCCTGCTCTTTGCCAGAGTTTTTAATTGCCTCAATGTTGCTCATATGCTCGGCCAACAACGGGCTTTTCACCTGTTTCTGGACAACAAAGTGATCCAAGGAATCAATCAACTGGCTTAAGCCGCTTCTACTGGTGGCTACTGATGAAATAACGGGTACACCCAAGTTTTTGCTCAGGAATTCCTTGTTAACACGATACCCCTTGGCCTCCGCTTCGTCCATCATGTTCAGGTTAACCACCGCAGGAACATCCAACTCCAGCAATTGAATGGTCAAATACAGATTGCGTTCAAGGTTTGAGGCATCTACAACGTTGACAACCACATCCGGCTTTTCTTCTGTAAGGTACTCTTTAACAATTTTTTCTTCAATGGAGTAAGCACTCAAGCTGTATGTACCGGGTAAATCAATGACGGTAATTTGCTTGTTGCCCTTGTTCATCAGACCAACTTTTTTATCTACAGTAACTCCAGGCCAGTTGCCAATGTGTTGTCTTGCGCCGGTCAGAGCATTAAAAATGGTTGACTTGCCTGTATTGGGATTACCAGTTAAGGCTACAGTCATAACTGACATATCTAAAAACCTCCTTATGACAAAGTTACAAGAATCTGTTCTGCCTCTGCCTTACGGAAAGACAAATTATAGGATTTTACCAACACTTCTATCGGATCACCCAGTGGCGCAATCTTTACCACCTTTATTTTACTGCCTTTAATAATTCCCATAGCCATAAACCGTCCCCTGGCTTGACCGGTAACGTTGACGCCTTGCACTACTGCTGTTTGGCCTGGTTTAACATCTTTTAACGTAAGCATCCCCTGCCCCCCCTTATTATTTTATCGAACCATGATTTGCTGGGCCATCTCATGTCCTATCATAATCTTGCTACCCCGAACAGCCACAACAAGGGGGCCATTACAATTACATTTGCATACTTCCACCGGGCAACCACATGTAAAACCCATTTCCTCAAGATGAAGCTTTCTTTTTGGACAGCCACAGATGTCTTGTATGTGAACAATTCTCCCTTTCTTAACGCTGGATAAAGGTTTTAACATACAAATCCCTCCTTCAATTTTGTAGTTATCCCGCCTGCAAATTTTCTAACTGACTATTAAAACTCTGAATATACTCGAAGTGTTCCTGGCTATAGGTATTATTTTGGTCACTAATACTGGCACATTTTTCGATAACTTCTTTAACTTCCTGGGCCATATATTGCACCCCGTCAATTCCTAGATCCAAAGCTTCTGCGTTAGAAAGGGCTTTTTCGGCTATATCCTTACTGTTTGTCACTTGATCCACAGCAGTTCGGCATTGTTTGTTGGCTTCTGTAATTAGCCGCATCCCAGCCTCAACCCCTTTATAGCCTTCAGACATACTGCAAACTACTGTGCTGGTGCTGGATTTCACCTTATCTAGAGTAGCTTTAACATATTCAACCGTATCCCTACTTTGGGTAGCCAACTTACTTACCTCCTGGGCAACAACAGAAAACCCTCGCCCAGCATCTCCTGCCCGCGCCGCTTCAATTGAAGCGTTTATAGCCAAAAGTCTTGTTTGATTGGCAATGTTGGTAATGGCAGCCAGCATTTCAGCTAAATCTTTAATATCCCCCTGTAATTTAGAGATAATGTCCATGGCCTGCGAAACCCGCTCTTTACTTTTTTCCACCTCATACTCTGCTGTATTAAGATTAGCGGAACCCTGCTCGGAAACTTCCAATGCAAATTGTAAAGAGGCTCTGGTTTCATTCATCCGATCCATCATCTGAGTGATGTGCGTACGAAGTTCATCCACCATTCCATGACTGCACTGTGCTGTTTCAGTGGCTTCGGAAACTAAAGCATTGATCTCATGTCCAGAATTACTTATTTTTTGATTTATTTCTAGCAACTGCTTTGATTTTTCAATTAACTGATTGATATCCTGGTCTAACCTAATTTTGTCATTTTGACTGGGGGAACCGGAACGTCTCCCGATAACCTGTTTAAAGAGTGTTAGGTAAGATATCTTTGACACCCCCTAAATCGCTTGGTGATAACGATAATTATTATCATCTTAATGGTGCAACGGTTGGTAAAGACTGACTCACTACTACTAATGATACTGACATTGATTATCAATGTCAATACATGCCGTTAATTTTATCGTATTTATTTGTCAAAAAATTATTAAGCTGTTTTAATTTGTCTGGTAATTTATTTCCCGCAATCCCTACAATAACCAAATACTTTCAGCAGATTATTTTGCATATCAAAATTATAATCACATTTAACCCTGGCCTCAAAATCACCCGCTAAAGTCGCCTCTGCTTCCAAGATCGTCCCACACTTTAAACAAATTAGGTGAAGATGATAATGCCCTTTGGCGTCACTTCCCAGTTCGTATCTTTTATGACCGTCTCCAAAATCCATAACATGTAGGATATCATGGTCACAAAAAAGCTCCAATGTCCTGTACACCGTGGCAAGTCCAACCTTCTTCTTCACCATGTTATAAATCTCCGTGGCACTCATGTGCCTATCCTTATTCTCCAATAAAACCTTTAGAATGTGCTTCCTGCCGGAAGTTAGTTTGTGATCCCTTGCTTTAAGTCTTTCTTCTATGTCAAAAATTACTCTGTCCATGCATCTCATCCCCGATTATTTTTTATTTTCCACATTTAGCATGGCTAACGAATGGCCCCTAATACGCTTGAGATGTTAGATGAGATTAACCTACGGATCAATCCTTGCGGCTACAATACCCGCATAAGAAATTGCAATTTAACTCATTCGGGTACCGATTTTGTTTGTGCATGGATACAAAGGCCTTTACCATATAGGCATCAAATTGACTTCCGGTATTATTCTGTAATTCCCATAGGGCCTGTTCCTTTGACATTCCTTTTCGGTAGGAACGGTCTGAGGTCATGGCATCCCAGGCATCAGCAATAGAAACAATGCGTGCTTCAAAGGGAATATCTTCACCAATTAACCCATTAGGGTAGCCTCTACCGTCAATTCTTTCATGATGATGGCGGATAATGGCACTGGTACTTTGCAAAAAATCCACTGGCTGCAAAATGGTTACACCAATAACCGGATGGCTTTTAATTATTTCATATTCTTCCTGGGCCAGCTTGCCGTTCTTATTTAATATCGCTTCCGGAATGCCTATCTTGCCTATGTCATGTAAGAGTGCACCATATTCTATGGTTTGAATTTCCTGGGTACTAAGTTTAAGCTCCTGGGCCAAAGCTACTGCTACACGGGACACATTCTTGGAATGGTTACGGGTATATTTGTCCTTAGCATCGATTGCTGTAACCAGGGCAGCGATGGTTTCCAAATATACACATTTTTTGCCGTTTTCTAATTTTAAAAGTGTATTATGCAGCACTAATGCTGCTTGGCTGGCAAAGATAGATATTGTGGCGATATCCTGAGGTAAATAACTAGCCGAGTGATCTCCTGCCCCGGTATGTCGTCGATGCATCAGCACGAGAATGCCCACCGTTCTTCTTTCTACAATTAAAGGTACAGAAATAAAGGCAAGTAAGTCAGGGTCAGCCGTAAGCATTTTCCTGAAATCTGAAGAATTCTTAGTAATATAAGTAACTTCCCTGGCAACCTTCGGTTTATTGATAAAATTAGCATGATCTAAGATTCTTTGCAGTTGGGTACTCGTCATATCTCCTCGCACAAGCATTATCTGCACTTTATTGTATAACTGATCGGTTAATAAAATTCCACCGGCCTCACTTTTTGTAATCTTAAGAGCTAAATCCAAAATAGAAGCCAATGTACTTTCCATATCCGTATTTTTAATCAAAGTAACTAGGACTTGGTTAATAAACTCCATATTCCCGAGTCTTTTCTTCAAGGCCTCTTTACTTAAGTTGGAGTAAATATTTGCATTTGCTCCCCAAAAGCCCCCTTCTGGATATAACATTATGGGACACCTCTTTTTCAAGAAAATATAATTACTGCCATATATTCTTTAAATCAAATGATAATAATTATCTTTATCATTGTCAAGTGAAAGTTTTCGTTAGGCTGGCTGGAAGGAATATAGGCAGACGCGACCTTTCTATCTTTAAGCCCTTTTATTCTAGCTTACCCCAAAGAGAGACAGTCTCTATTGTTTCGGAAATAGATGCTGCCTTTTTTTGTTTTGGCATAATTTTTTAATTGTACAGCATTCTTGACAAACTCTTCTGAGGAACATCCTCCCTCATAATCTACGATGGCCATGGATACAGATACCAATGGAAACCACATCTTTCTTCCTTGACGATCCTGGCCATAGAAACCTCCCAATTGCTTATCCTTGGGTGAAACAAGACCTTTGACTAAATGATCAAAATAGCGGATATAGCGTTGGCAAACAATTTCTGCACAGTGTTTTTCAGTAAATACAATAAAATCATCCCCGCCGATATGTCCCACAAAGTCTGTGTGTGTGCCAAATTTTTGTACGGTACTGGTCAAAAGTCTCGCCGCCATGAGAATCAAGCGATCACCTTGCTCAAAACCATACCGGTCATTGTAGGACTTAAAGTTATCTAAATCCAAATAGATACAGGCAAAGTCCCTTTGTTCAGTTATTCTATTATGCATCTCCTTTTCAATGGAATTATTACCCGGCAGGAATGTCAGGGGGTTGGTACCCTTGGCTACCTCAACACGAATCCTAGTCAAAGTATCTAATAAGGATTGCACGGATACAATTCCAAAAAGTGCATTCTCCTTTATCACCAGTACATTGTCATAAAGTTTATTTTCATTACGGCCCATGGCTTGCTGAGACACCTGTTCCAGGGGTGTCGATGCGTCTACCATAAGAGGTCCCCGATCCATCACCACGGAAACAGGACGTTCAAAATAAAGAGCTACACCATACTGTGTTCCTAAATATCGGTCCAAATGTTGCCGCATGATTAAACCTACTGGTCGGCCAAAATCGGTAACAACCACTCCGCTTAGGGGATCATTGGCATCAAATATCTCCTTTAGTTCCCTTACTGAGGTATTTATATTCACCTCAATTGCAGGTTTGCAAATTTCTCCAATGGGGAAATCCTTTTGCCATACACCGGTCGGGCTTCGCCTTGACAGTAAAATAATTTTTTTGAGTGCCTGGGAGGATAAATTTGGCTTGGGGAAAGCTGGCCGAGCAAGAAAATAGCCCTGTCCATAATGTACCCCAATGGAGCAAAGAGTCGCCAATTCTTTCTCTGTTTCAATTCCCTCGGCTATAATGCGGCAACCTATTTTCTGGGCAAAGGTAACAAAGGTTTCCAGCAAAGCCTGTTTAACTCTGTTAGTCGAGATGTCTCTCACTAGGGAGGCATCTATTTTAATATATTCCGGTCTTATTTCTGCAATGGTTTGCAGGCTTGAAAAGCCGGCACCCGCATCATCCACCGCCACTTGGTAGCCCTGACCACGATAATGTGATAACGTCTTGTTAAACTGACTAAAATCGTTAATACTATGTCTTTCTGTAATCTCAAATACGACGTTATTTGGGGAAACCTTTCCGTCATCTAGTAGCTTTCTTGTCTCTCCTTTTACAAATTGAGGGTCGTTAACCGTATAAGGGTGAATATTTAGAAAGAGTTTTTGAAATTCATTAACTTGCCCAAAATTGTTTATGGCTAGTTCCCGACAAATCTTTTCTAGCGGAAATAAACACCCTACCTCTTCGGCAAAATTAAAAATAACAGCTGGCGAGAAAAACGCACTGTCCTTTGGTCCTCTGGTCAATGCTTCCCAGCCCAAGACCTCACCCGTTTGCAGTGAAACAATTGGCTGATAAAGAATTCGAAAGTCTTTTTTCTCTAACAAATCATTAAATTCCCCCAGTAAGTGTACGGTTTGCTGGCTCCAGGTGCCTTTCGCCACTCTCTGGGCTTCTTTTAGGGCATTATACAGTGCCTGCTCTGGGGTTTTGTTGTTACAACAATTTATAATAGAGCAGCCGATATGCAGTTTTAAACTGTTCCCAGTTAGTTTAATAAGATCTAACTTTAAATTTTCCTCTAACGTTATCCTTAAAGCTGTGGCCATTTTAATAAGTTGTTCCTTAGAAATAGAAGTCTCCTGCTGGAGAATAATCAAAAAATCATCCCCCCAAAGATTTTCCACCACTATTTCTTCAGAGCAATTCGTAATTTGGGCTGTTCTGTGTTTTAGGGCTTCATGAAGTAAATTCAGAACTTGTCTCGCAATATTCTCCCCAGACAGCTGCACAACTTGATGAAAATCAACAATGTCAACATAAATTAAAATAATTTCCGATTTTGCGGACATCATTTGATGTAATTTTTCTAACAGGTATGATCCATGCAAAAGCTGCAGTAGTAAGCTTTTCGGGGTAAGTATCCCCTTTAATGCTCTACTTATCTTTTTAATACTGTCTAATAATAACAAGCTTTTCATCCCCCCAACATATCTGGTTAATTGTGGTTAACCATATTTTATACCGCTCCCTTTAGGGTACAGTTAACAAGAAGTTAAGAAAACTTAATACTTCAGTTAGGAAAACCTTAACAATGGATCGATATAATTTAATTAATCTAGAAAGGGAGGGTGTTATGGCCAGAATTTTAGTGGTAGACGATGAAATCAATCTTCTGGAATTAATCAAATATACATTAGAAAGGGATGGTCACAGGGTGATTACTGCTATGGATGGCAAAGAGGGCTGCCGTTTGTTAGAACGAGAAGTTCCTGACTTAATCATTCTTGACGTCATGATGCCAAAACTAGATGGGCTTGAGTTTTGTCGACGCTTACGCAGTAAACCGGACACAAATCGCCTTCCCATTATCATGGTTTCCGCCAAAGGAGAAACCATCGACCATATTGTTGGCTTAGAGATGGGTGCTGATGATTATCTATCTAAACCTTTTAGCCCAAGGGAATTGGCATCTCGGGTAAAAGCAAATCTCCGTCATCTTCAATACCAAAGGAATAAATCTCCTCAAATATTAAAAGTCGGCAACATTGTTCTGGATTTAGATAAAATAAAAACAACCGTTAATGAAGAATTAGTAGACCTAACACCGAAGGAATTTAAACTCTTGAAAATATTAATGTCCAACCCTGGCAAAGTTTTTACCAGAGAAGTTCTGCTTGATCAAATCTGGGGGATTAATACCATGATTGACACTCGTACTGTGGATGTACACATACGATACATTCGTCAAAAAATCGAAAAGAACCCAGCCAATCCTGATTATATTCTAACTGTTCGAGGAGTTGGGTATAAGTTTAGAGAAATATAAAAAACTTCCATACCGTTAACGGCACCATCAAAGAATGAAAACTTAATGTTATCCTGAGCGACAGCCAGGGATCTAAATACTAGCCTTTCAATGTTAGAATATCCTTAGCTAGCTCAGGATGAAAGCTGATAGCTAACAGACGACCCTAAAGGAATATCCCCTAGCCCGTAATAAATAAAAAAGCCGAAGGTATCTTGATACTCCTTCGACATGTTCGTTCTTCTCCTGTTCTTCTTTCTTGATTTTCTCTAATCCTATTTCTTCAAGAATTTTATCTATCAATTCCTTCGTCAATATATCACCTCCCTTCATTCAAGTATTAGCAAATCCTTCTTAGTTTCTTTTTCAACACCTCAATATAGCCCATCATAAAAGGTATAGAGGTATTCCGTACCCTGCTTGGTTTAATGCCAATTTTTTCTGCAAGTTGCTTAGCCATATCGCAGTTGCCAACGGAAAGGTAGCTATGAGCATCACGATTGATGGCTATTCGTACCATTATAAAATACATAAGTAAAGGTGATGTTGAGAGAAGGTAAAATTTTATTTAAGTTTAAATAGAACAAAACCTGCATCATTCTAGTGAGTACGGGTTTGTTCTATTTAAACTTCGGGGGTGGTTGTAATATTTTACATCGGTACTATTTAGCACCCTTTTCAACTTGCATATCTTTCACCGGAATATAACCAAGTTGTGGTACCAATGTAACTTGCACATCATCCGTCAGCATGTAGTCAAGGAAAGCTTTTACTGCACCTTCCGGAGCACCCTTTGTATACATGTGCTGATAGGACCAGATATTGTATTTGCCAGTGGTAATGCTTTCCTTATTTGGTTCTACGCCATCAATTTTCAGGGCTTTAACTTTGTCATCAACATAGGAAAGAGCTAGATAGCTGATGGTACCAGGGGTTTCATTCACAATCTTTTTAACGGTACCGGAGGAATCTTCCTCCAAACCTTTAACTTCTTCCTGGTTATCCAAAGCATATTTCTTAAAGGAAGCGCGGGTACCGGAACCCTTCGCACGGTTTACTACAACAATTTCTTGATCCTTACCGCCAACTTCTTTCCAGTTGGTCGTTTTGCCAGTGAATATATCAATAAGTTGTTGTTTGGTCAAATTATCCACGCCTACAGAAGGATTGACCACTGCCGCAAAGCCCACCACAGCAACCTTGTGGTCAGTTAAGATACTGGCATCAATACCATCCTTTTCTTCAGCAAAAAGATCCGAGTTGCCAATTTGGGCTGCACCACTGGAAACTTGGGCGAGACCCGTTCCGCTGCCGCCACCTTGAACCGTAATTTGAACGTCCGGGTTTTTGCTCATAAATTGGTTAGCGGATTGCTCCACCAGTGGTTGTAATGCTGTGGAACCTACTGCCGTAAGGCTACCTTTAACCTCTGCTACATCAGCCTTTTTGTCTTCGCTATCCTTTGCTTCATTAGCTGTGCCACCACAACCAACTGCAAATACTAAAAGTGAAAGACAAGCTGCCAAAACCAACAATCCCCTTACTTTCTTAAACAATGTTATTCCTCCCTGATTTTATTTTAGAATTTATGCCGTAATCTTTCGGACAAATTAATCATAACGTTTCTGTGTTAAGATTTAATGAACACATTGTAAAGATCCCGTATAGAGTTTGTTAAGTTTACTTTAACATTCCGCTTCAAAACATAACTGTCTTAGTTGCATTTTCCTTTCTTCTCGTTAACCAATTCTACAATTATCTTTTGTATATAATATTTTTATTATTACGCACAATATAGTATCTTGACAGACATAGTAATTTTCTTTATGCTGTACTTGCAGAGGTGAAATAAATGACGGGCCTAAAAATATCATCTGACCTGATTCGGGGACATATCGATACGATTCTATTAAAGCTCTTACTAAAGGGAGACAAATATGGCTATGAGATTAGTAAACTTGTCCATTCTGGTTCAAACGGTGGGTATGAGTTAAAGGAAGCTACCATGTATTCATGCTTAAAAAGGCTGGAACAGGAGGGAAATATAACCTCTTACTGGGGAGATGAGACTCAGGGGGGACGAAGAAAGTATTATCGGATAACGGACAAAGGGAAAACAACTTATATTGACAACAAAAACAACTGGGAGTATGCAAAGCGGATCCTTGATAATCTGATTTAAGAAGGTGGAAATCACGATGAATGAAAAATTAAAAAAATACCTAGACGGGATTTTTGCTCCTTATGACGATTTAAAAGCCGTGCAGGAATTGAAGGAAGAGCTGTTCAATGATTTACAGGAAAAGCTGAATGACTTGAAAAAGGAAGGCTACGATGAAGACACTGCTTACAATACGACAATTAATTCAATCGGCGAGGTCTCGGAAATCATTGAAAGTATTCATACAAAAACATGTGAGTTGCAGCAAATGGTGGGCATGGATTTTTCTAAAAGTAATCTGCCGAACTCGGATTTTAAAGCAGTAAAAGTCCTCGACGGGAAGTTTAACTACAGCAACTTGCAAGGTTCGGATTTTAGCCATTCTGATTTAAGTAACAGCTCATTTAAATGCAGCAATTTAAATCACGTGAAATTTGACGGCACCAATCTTACCGACGCTAAAATAGAAAAATCGAGTCTTAAAGGGGCAAGTTTTAAAAACAGCGAATTAAAGGGTACTATTTTTAAGTATTCCGATTTATCCGGCGTATGCTTTGATCATCAAACCCTCCATGGTACCAATTTTGATTATTCCGGATTGAAAGGAACCACTTTCCGGCATGCCGTACTAAGAAACGTTTCTTTCAAGACCGATGTCAAAAAAGCAATTTTTGACGGTGCAACAATGGATAAACTTACTTACGCCCTTTTAAAGGGTTATCGGGCTAAATTGGATAATGTCACGGTTATATAAAGGATCTGGCTTTTTCCAAGTTTACTACCTCCTACCGGACCGACCATAATGAAGAATCTGTGGTAATTTGTTTTTGATATCATTGCCCTAACGATTCACAATCAAAACACAGATTGTTAAGGGACGAAATGATGCGTAATCTACTTTTCTCAAACAGAAGAATTTCAACATTGATATTTTAGTCTAAATAGGATAGACTGAAGATGGTTTATTTTATTTAGACTGGAGAATAACGATGCCTAAAAATATATATCTTACAACAGCAGAAGAAAAACTTGCGCATCTGATTTGGCGGCATGCACCATTGACCTCGCCGGATTTGGTCACGCTGGCAGAGCGCGAAATGGATTGGAAAAAATCAACTACTTACACTGTGCTGAAGAAGCTCTGCGATAAGGGCGTATTCAAAAACGATCATGCAAACGTGACCATTCTGCTTACCCAAGATGAGCTAATCGCACATCAAAGCCGCCGTTATGTTGAGGATACCTTCGGCGGGTCGTTGCCGAAATTTATCACCTCATTTTTTGGCGGCAAGAAGCTCACACCGACGCAAGCCGCAGAGCTTCGACGGCTGATTGACGAACACGAAAAGGGCGATGTCAATGGATAAATTGTTCCTCACAATTTTGAACATGAGTCTGACGGGGGCATTTGTTATCGCGGCGATATGCTTTGCCCGTCTTCTGCTCAAAAAAGCCCCGAAAATCATTTCATATTGCCTTTGGGGTGTGGCAGGATTTCGGCTTGTGTGCCCGTTTTCAATCGAAAGCGTTTTCAGCCTAATACCGTTTAAGGCGCAGGCCATACCGCCAGATATAGCCATGCAAACTGCACCGCGCATTGACAGCGGCGTAACGGTTATAGATAACATCATCAGCGGTTCACTCCCTGCACCCGCACTTGGGGCGAGCGTAAACCCATTGCAAATTTGGACAACAATCGGCGCGTTTGTATGGCTTGCCGGTGTTGCCGTAATGCTCATTTATGGCGTAGGGTCCTTTATTATCCTTAAACGAAAGATGCGGGAAGCGGCTCATGCCGAAGCAAATATTTATGAAGCGGCAAACATAAAATGGCCTTTCGTGCTTGGTATTTTCAAGCCGAAAATCTATTTGCCGCTCGGCTTGTCCGTGCAAGAACGAGATTATATTATTCTGCATGAGCAAACGCACATTAAGCGGTATGACCATATTGTCAAATTCGCAGCATATTTCATTTTGTGTGTGCATTGGTTTAACCCGTTGGCGTGGGCGGCATTCCTGCTGATGGGCGCGGATATGGAAATGTCATGCGATGAGCGCGTGTTGAAAGAACTGGGCGGCGAAATAAAAAGGGATTATTCGCTGTCGCTCTTATCCTTAGCGACGGATAGACGTATCATCAGCGGCAGTCCGCTTGCTTTTGGCGAAGGCGGCGTTAAAGAAAGAATAAAAAACGTGTTGAATTTCAGAAAGCCGTCGCGGGTGATTATCGTGGTGGCGGCGTTGGCAATGGTGCTGAGCGTTGGGTTAGCGGTGAACAGAGCCACCGATGGAAGCACTATTGATTCAATAATACCAATGTCTATGAACAATGTTGCTAAGAAGCCGCACTTTGCCGGAACGGTAACGCAAGTGTATGACCATGCTATCCTTGTAAGTGTCAAAGAGGGCGAAGACGTGCGCAGGAGCAGCGACTTGATACGTGTTTCTCTCAATGTAAAATTAAAAGACAGCATGACCCATTTTACCGTTGGCGACAAGGTTATTGTCTATTATAACGGCGAAATCGCGGAGTCCTATCCGGCGCAGGTAAATACCGTTTATGCGATTGTTCTGGCAAGCCCGGATATGAAGGTAAATATGGATGACCTGAAAGCGCTTTCCGCAATGCGTACACCTTATGTTGGCAACAATAGTGCAGTCGGAAAAATTATAGATGCTCTCCCAAGACTTGACAGAGAGCATACGCAACGGTTTTTTTCCATCGGCGACGATTACCATACGGGCTGTGCCCCGTTTACGCTTACCGTCTACTATGAACCTAATGACACAGAAACGAGCGCCATAAGAAATATAGCGGTTACGCCAAAAAACTCCGTGTTATTATTCTCGCTGATCGATAACCTTGAAGAAATAAACTATGCTTTCCGTTCAACACCGAGTGATGGAAAACTCGACAAGACGGCTTACATTTCCCGCGTAACACACAACAAGAACGATATAACCAAGTATCTTGGAACAATCGGACTTGGCTGGGAAGATTTTAAGAATGACTGGCACGGTTCCGTTGAAAAGCTGTTTGCAGCGCGGCCCGTATCCGCATACGAGCCGCGCAAATGGCTGGATTACTACTTAAATGAACAAATGCCCTGGGGTCGCAGCTTGGAATTAGAACTCCCCGCATACCCGGATACTGTGTTTCGGTGGACGCCGTACGAAGTCAAAGCCATTGATTCTCACGGTGAAAAAATACTCTTTTTCGGGATGCCGATTTGGAATGTATATCTGGCAGACTTAACCGACGACGGGCTGCCTGAATTTTGTGCGACGGTCAGTATCGGTTCTGGAATTGTTGATACTCGCGTGACCGTCTATGATTACGCTGCGGGAAAGCAGTATGATTTATCAGACCGTATGCTCTATGATTATGCTTTGTCAATGGAAGGTGGGCAATTAGTCGTCACGCAATCAGAATATAATGGTGCAATACGGACAACCGGTAATCTGGCGATTGTTAACGGTGAATTGACTGTCGTCGGCATTGACCACAGAAGGCCTGAACTTGAACCGGACAAGCAGCGTCCCCTAACACTGGAAGATGTGCGAACCCTCGCTAAAAAGGGAGATCGCCTGCTGTTTGAGGACTTTCGGCAATACATAGGCGTAAACGTCAGCTCAAGCCTTGACTACTATATAATGGTTTACGGTGTTGAGGGTGGTTATCGTTTAGTCGTACACTCCAAGCAGAGCGGCAAGCCGGACAACGTAAATCTTGAAAGTATTTGGGCAAGCGGCGGAAGCGGTATCGACATCCGATCTGGAGATATCGATGGGTTTTTGAGCAAATGGCCTATTATTATGCAGGTGAAAGATGGTACAGCAACATCCTCGGGGGTAACCCTTGCACTCAAAAATGTCACGAATACCGAATACACTTACGGCGAAAGTTACACTGTACAGCGCAAAACGGATAATGGATGGATAGCTGTCAAACCTGTCATCAACAATTATGGTTTCAACTCCATTGGATATATGTTACCGGCAATGGGAAGCAAAGAAATCATCATTGACTGGGAATGGCTTTACGGTAAACTTCCCGCCGGTGATTATCAAATTGCTAAAGAAGCATTATTTGTCAGATCCCCGGGCGACTATGACACATTCACATTGTTTGCGGCATTTACAATCGCTGCATGAGCATTGATAGGAGTAGCTGCCTGCAACCCAATTTTTTCGATAACATTGAAAGGAACCACTTTCCGGCACGCAATACTAAGAAACGTTTCTTTCAAAACCGATGTCAAAAAAGCAATTTTTGACGGTGCAACAATGGATAAACTTACTTACGCCCTTTTAAAGGGTTATCGGGCTAAATTGGATAATGTCACGGTTATATAAAGGATCTGCTTTTCCAATAGCCAATTTTGGCTATTGGAAAGCTTCACAAGTTTACTCCCTACAACCAAGGATTGTTTATTGTTCAGTCAAAATTAGGGGCCCATCCTTAGTAATCGCGATTGTATGTTCATATTGGGCTGAGAGCTTACCATCAGCCGTTCTTGCCGTCCAACCATTCGGGTCCATTTTACAGTGGTGTGTCCCTACATTAACCATCGGTTCGATTGTAATGACCATCCCCTCTTTTAATCTTAGTCCCCTACCGGGCCGACCATAATGAAGAATCTGTGGTTCCTCGTGTAAACATCGACCGATCCCATGACCAGTAAAATCTCTCACAACGGAATAACCCTCTGCTTCTACATAGGTTTGAATCGCGTAACCAATATCTCCTAATCGATTACCAGGAAAAGCCTGCTTAATACCAATGTATAAGGACTCCTTCGTAACTGCTAATAAATGCTTTTTCGTTTCGGAAATATTACCCACCGTATGGGTCCAGGCGGAGTCGGCTAAGCCGCCATTTAAATTAACAACCATATCAATCGTTACGATATCCCCATCTTTTAACGGCTTATCCGTGGGAAACCCATGACAAATTTCATCATTAACAGATGCACAGGTTGCATAGGGGTACCCCCTGTAACCTTTTTGCTCTGGCGTAGCACCATGCCTTGCTAAATACTTTTCCACAAAAAGGTCAATCTCCCGTGTTGTCATGCCGACCTTTATTATTTTGGCAATTTCCTTATGACAAGAAGCCAATCGTTTCCCAGCCTCATGCATTAAGTCAATTTCTCTTTTACTTTTTATCGTAATCATACGAAAATCCCTTCTTTTTTATCTTTCCATCCCTCTAACAAGCAGTTTTATGACCCCATCGCGCCATTCTGAGTCAATGAATTCATTAGTTGCCTTCTTGCCAAAATAGCCACTTACTGCCCCGATTAAAGTCCCAAAATAAAATTGAGAAATCGTCTCCGGTTCAATCGATACAATTTTTTTAGTATGAACTCCCCTCCTAATTGTATCTAGTACAGGATAATAAATGTGAATATAGAAATCACTACGCAGCTTTTCATAATTTTCAAAGAGGATGGGTTCTGGTTGAAATATATACTTAAACAAAATAAATAGGTAGGGTCGTTCGATCCATTGTTTTAGCTGGGCTGCCGCAAAGTATTCTAGCCGTAACAAGGGGCATTGATTAACACGAATGGTTTGCTCGGTAATCACTCGTGCCTCTTCATAGGCTTGATGCATCAATTCACCCAGCAGACTCATTTTATTGTCATAATAATGATAAACAGTCCCTCTACCCAAACCAGCCCGCCTAGCGATGTCACCCATTTCCAAATTAACGCCTTTTTCCAAAAAAATTTCTGCTGCGGTGTTTTGAATTTGAAAAATACGCTGCCTTCTAATGGCTTCATTCTGCTCTTTTGTTCGAGGAGTCAATTTTTGTCACCCCATCTTTGACATTCACGCATGTCGATTAAAACTTAGGGGCATTTTACCGTAACACAACAATAAAAGCAACTGTGGCCACAACAAAATCATCCCAACCCACGCTTGTTCAGCAGCAAACCTCACCCAATAGCTTATTGGCTACCATGGCGATACAGCGAAAAGCGAATTGAAGTTTCTATATGGCCAGCAAAATTTGCTATAATAGGTACGGTTCTAAAATTATTGACGTTAACAAGGAGGACTTCTGTGCACTGGTTGAAAATCATCTTGCAAATTGCGTTACTTTGGTTAATCTTCAAGGCAGGTGACCTTGTGGTATCCCTACTGCATATTCCTGTGCCGGGTAATGTTTTTGGTATGCTGCTACTTTTTGGATTGCTGACTTTTAATGTTATTCCATTAAAGTGGGTGGAAGAAGGGGCGGGTCTCTTGTTAAAACACATGGCTTTCTTCTTTATACCCATTGCTGTTGGTCTAATGATTTGGGGGGATCTTTTTCTGGCCCAGGGTATACAGCTCCTGGCAGTTGTTATGCTTGGAGCCGTGGTAACCATTCTTACGACGGCCTATACCGTCCTGTTCTTAGCCAAGAAGTATGATAAGGAGGAGGGCGAGAGGGCATGAACCTATGGATTACCCTTTTCGTTATCGTCCTTACTGTTTTCAGTTATTGGTTTAGCCGCCGCTTAAACCGGCGGAATCCAACTTCTCCCCTAACCAATGTGGTATTTTTAAGCACTACCATCATTATTCTAACGCTGGTGGCCAGCGGTTTAACCTTTGAGGACTATACACCGGGCAAAGACATTATGACATTCCTATTAGGACCAGCCACGGTGGCATTGGCGGTCCCCCTGCACAAAAACGCCCAGGTATTAAAAAGATATCTCGTACCCATCCTATCGGGTATTTTTCTGGGGGTTCTGTCCACCCTGCTATCTGTGGCAGCTCTGGCTAAACTATTGGGTCTTGATCCAGTGATTACCCTGTCCATGCTGCCCAAGTCTGTAACGGTTCCCATTGCCGTGGAGATTACCCGCATTGTAGGGGGTGACCCAGCCCTTACTGCTGCCTTTGTGGTGGCCACCGGCACGGGTGGTTCGATGATTGCTTTTTGGTTATTGGATCTTTTTAAGATTCAAAATCCCATCTGCAGGGGTTTGGCCATCGGAGCCACCGCCCACGGTCAAGGAACAGCCATCGCTATCCAAGAAGGCGAACTGCAGGGAGCCATGTCGGGTATTGCCATGGCATTGGCAGCCATATTTACTTCCTTCCTGGCCCCGTTTTTAATCCCACTGTTGTCAATATCCTAATATTCGGGCTGGGTTAACCTTGTATCGCAGTATATGCTTAATGAAGAAGGAAATTCCACTTTGCCCACGAATACCAAAGCTAATGGAAAAAGGAACGGCAGGTCTTCTCCATGACTATTGCTGTGAAAATTTTAGATAAAATTATGAAAGAAACAATTCCCGCTATTGAGAAAAGCAAGAACAAATTTACCACATTGCTGAATCCCCTCGTTTGGAATACCAGCGGGTGGAGGAATAAATCGATGAAGCGAAAAATAAAATTGCTACTATTATTAAATATGATATTATGCTGACACCTCATAGGGACGACATCATCGAGATGGTCGTCCCTTATTTTTTAAGGAGGGTTATAAATGAAAATACCCATTCTCATTGGCGTTGCCATCCCTCTTTTAATTGCTTTGATATTCCGTTCAACGGATGCAATTATTAGCTACTCATTCTTTATCGGTCTAGGTTTTTGGATCATTTCCGGGTTAATTCTTGGCGCCTTTGGTTCCGGCAACGATATACGGGCTCATTATCACTCCACCCCTGAGGCTGACCGACCTGAACGATCCAAATGGGCAAGAAGCTTCTTTTACCTGGGTCTGCCTGGCATGCTTATCGGCATCGTTTATTTGGCCTGGGGATAACTAAGGCAAATAACGAAATACGAATATGGGGGATTCCGGAAGCACTGAGAAGGTAAAAGTAATTCTACATCAAAAGGGCGACATCGTGGATGGACGTCGCATTTTTAAGGAGGTGATTCATGATGTTTCACAGCGGTATATTAAATCCTTTTAGCCTGAGTATTATCCCTCTTTTAACTGTTATCCCTGTACTAATAACCTTTGTATTAGGTATTGTATTGGCCTATTACGTTTATCGGGACGCTCAAAAGCTAACCGACCCTGCCCTGAAAATTCCACCGATTATTTGGGCTTTGTTTGTTTTTTCATCCATGGGAATGGGTCTTATTGCTTATTGGTTGATCAATAAAAGTAATTTAAATAGGGAATAGAAAAATATCAAATACTTGGTGATATGCACTCCCTCCAACGGGGGATACAACACCAGTCTGCCGTTCCCTTGTCAAAAAATAGCTGCCCCGGAAGGTTAGGCCCTATTCACACGGTATAATAAACAATCCCCAAAGTTCCAGTCCCGGCATGAAGACATCCCCATTTTTTCAAATTATTCCCCTCTGAATATGTAATATAAAGTTAGATATTTTCACCATCGTTCACATTGAAAAGCATGGCCTTACTAAGCAGGAATTTTTGATGAAATACCCCTATTTTAGAGAGCGACAATTCTGAGGAACTGCAACTAGATGGCAGTTCCTTATTTTTTTATCCAGCTGAGATTCGTATTATTTTCTATCGTCTTAGGCCTATTCATTTGCTAAAATTAAAATTTTTCCGGAATTAACACAAAATTAATCGAACTCTAACAAACTTAACCCTAGATCTGCTCGTTTATAACATCGATAAGGTAAATTTGGTACATAACCAAATTTTACCTGGGGGGATAATATTTAATGAATCCTATCAAATTTACTGGTCGAACAAGAAGAGAGAAAAGTATTCAACATCGCCTGCTTCTGCTTTTTACATTGCTTATTACTTTAGCCATCGGTATTTTGGGATTAACTACTTATTTAGTTGCCAAACAAACGGTAGAAGTATTAATAGAGGACAAATTAATCGTCTCCGCCAAAAACATTGCAGAAACGGTCGAGTTCTACACGAGCACAGTTGATTCCCGGGATTTCACTACTAAGGTAGAATATTTACTGAATAAGGAAAGGGCTGCCTTTACCACCAAGGGCCTTAAACCAGTTTTATTGTTTATAGATAGTGAAGCAAAACCAGCTATAAATGCAGCCGGCTCAAATAATGCAATACCCGATAAGATACTAAAAACGATTGGTTCAAGCGATACAGGTATAAAATCAGTCCTTATAAATGCTGACAGATATTCTATAGCCAGCCAGTTTATACCAGGCAAAAACTGGTACTATCTCGTTGCTTTGCGGGAAAAGGATTACCTAGCCAATGTTTATCAACTGCGAAATATAGCTATTTGGGTTGGGTTGCTGGCTTTAACAGTGGCCTTCTTAATCTGCCGGGCAGTGGCTAAGAAACTTACCGAACCCTTAAAGGAGATCATGATTGCCTGTGAACAAGCAAGCCGGGGCGATCTAACAGTACGAGTAAGAGCAGCTAAAATGAGTTCTGAATTTGCTGTTTTAGGGGAAAGTTTTAATACCATGTTAGAAAGTCTTTCCGGCTTCCTAACTCAAATTCTGGAGATGTTTAATCAGGTACATAAATTTAATAAGAAAATAACAGCAGTAGCTAAAAATCAGGTGGAAACGGTTGAGCAAACAAATGTTTTGGCCAGGCAAGTTGCGACTTCTGTGGATACCATTACCACAGAGATTGATAGCTCAAAAACCGCCAGTGAGAAAATGTTATTAGCGGCCTCCAACGGTGAAGGGGCACTGCAAAAAATCGCCCTGGTGATTGATAAAAATGCTGAGGTAATTGATGAGCATGTTGCTGCGGTTCAAAAACTAAGGGATAACATTAATAAAATTGCTGACTTCATGCAGCTTATCCAACAAATATCCTCGCAAACCCATCTTCTATCCCTTAACGCCTCCATTGAAGCGGCCAGGGCCGGCGAACATGGCAGGGGCTTTGCCGTGGTAGCTCAGGAAGTTAAAAAACTAGCGGATAGCAGCTCACAAGCAGCCAGTGAGGTTGCTCAGTTGTTAGAGGATATTTATCAACAAAGCTCACTCGTCACTAATCAAATGACAATCAGTCAGAGCGTGGCAGAACAAGGTATCCTGGGTATTCATCAGACCAAAAGCTCTTTGCAAGAAATATCCTTAGCCATCCAAGAGACCAATCGATATATTGACCTGATTACGGAAAGCGTACAAAATATCTCTTCCGGCTCCGAGCAAGTTGCAGCAAAGATTCAGGTATTGGCCAGTGAAGAGAGCCAAGAAGAAGAAGGAATGGATTCAAGTGAAGTCTCAGCCAGAGAAATTGCTTCCTTAGCAAATAGGCTGGATGAGATGACAGAAGACCTTAAAACCAGGTTGACCGTGTTTAAATTTACCTCTGATCAAGCATCCGGGGTGGGGTAAGAAAAAATCACCCTTTGCAATTTGATGCATGGGGTGATCTTTAGAAAAACTTTATTTTATAGTAGTGTTGAAACTAATTCGGAACGGTATGTTGCAACACTAGCTTTCGATTTGCAGTTCAACTAAGTCGTTATTTTTAAGCCCTACAGCATTTGCCTCATCGGTATCCAAATGAAATTCCAGGCAAAATTTTTCACTCACCCGAACCAGCACGGAACCAAAGGTTACAGGTCTTGGGCCATTGGCCTTGATGGATACTCTAGCGCCGTCTTTTAAATTAAATTTTGCTGCATCACTGGTATGCATATGAATATGGCGGCCAGCAATAATGCAACCTTCAGGAATCGTACAAGAACCCTTTGGACCCACTAAAGTAACACTTGCCGAACCTTCTAAGTCACCCGAATCCCTTATTGGTGCTTTTATGCCAAGCTTAAAGCAATCTGAAATAGCTATTTCTACTTGGGTAGCTTTCCTTACAGGACCCAACACCCGTACCTTTTCTAGTACTCCTTTGGGGCCAACTAAAGTAATACTTTCCTGGCAGGCATATTGTCCGGGCTGGGATAGATCTTTATAATGTGTTAGCTTCGCGCCGGTTCCAAAAAGCTGTTCGATATCTGTTTCAGAGAGATGCACGTGCCGGTTTGATACTCCCACAGGTATTCGTTTATCCTCCTGCCTTAATTTGCTGTGCCAATCCACTGCGGGTGACTTTTTATTCTTTAGTTCTTCCAGAACAATTTTTGTAACAAGTTCTACAACCGTGGCTTTGTCCACCATTCAACACCTCCACTACCTCATTTGTGCCATAACCTGTTTTACGATAGTGGTTATTAGATCCGGTGTTATCTCTGTGGAATCATTTTTATTGGTAGAAACCTTATTACTATAGAATTCTTTGATACCATAAGCAATGCGTTTTTTATTAATTAAATGTAGTGGTGTTACGTTGTCTGATGTACTACTGCCACCCCAGGTTCCACAACCTAACGTAAGGGCAGGGGCCAAACCTGTGGCGTAACCAATGCCGCCTAAGGCTGAAGGTGTATTGACCAATATTCTAAACACCGGTTTCTTTAAGCCAAACTCTTTAATAATATCCTGATTCTGAGAATGTATGGCTAAGCTATGTCCTGTTCCTTCATATTCCAAAAGCTGGATGCATCTCTTGCAGGCATCTACCCAATCACTTTCGGTATAGAAACCCAAAACACCGGTTAATTTTTCCCTGGACAAGGGATAGTCCTTGCCTACACCCTGTTGTTCTCCTATTAATACCTTGGTATTTTCCGGTACAGCCAGTCCGGCTTTTTGGGCAATATATTTACCGCTCTTACCCACCATGGAAGCATTCATGCCTCTGCTTGTAAAAAGCATGGCTGCTACTTTTTTTGTCTCTTCCGGCGTCATGAAATAAGCCCCCCGGGCTTTTAACTCAGCTACCACCTGATCCTTCATGCATTCTTCCACAACAATGGATTGTTCGGAAGCACATATCGTTCCATTATCAAAGGTCTTACTATCAATAATACATTGCACTGCGTAAGGAATATCTGCTGTACGCTCAATAAAGGCCGGTACGTTACCAGGGCCTACCCCATAGGCTGGCTTTCCTGAACTATAAGCAGCCCTTACTAATCCCGATCCTCCGGTAGCTAAAATAAGTGCAACGCCTGGATGGGTCATTAATTCGTCGGTCGCTCCCATGGTGCATTTAGATAAACACCCGATAATTCCTTCGGGAGCCCCTGCAGAAACTGCCGCCTTTTGCATAATTTGGGCAGCGGCAAAGATACAACGACTTGCTGAGGGATGTGGCGATAGGACGATGGCATTACGAGCTTTTAAGGAGATTAAGCATTTATAGATAACCGTTGATGTGGGGTTGGTTGATGGTATAATCCCCAGCACTACGCCTACGGGTGCCGCTATTTCTGTTACCTTTTTCTCTTTGTCCTCGTTGATCACACCAACGGTTTTCATGTCTTTAATATATTCATATACTCCCTGGGCAGCAAATTGATTTTTGACTATTTTATCTTCAAACACACCAAACTTAGTTTCATCAACAGCCATTCTAGCTAACCACTCTGCATTAGACATGGCAGCATCAACCATCGCCTTTATGATCCGGTCTACTTCCTCTTGACTAAAATTAGCATATTTTTTCTGGGCTTCCGTGGCACTGACGGCCAAATCCCTAGCTTCTTGAATGGAACTCAAATCAAAGTCAAGCATGTGCTCCCCTCCCGAATTTATATTTTCCGCCTTTACTGCTCTCGCCAATTAGCCGGATAACTTACATAGAAAAATTTAGTACTGGCCGGACTGCTAAAGGTGATGGTCGTTCCCTTGGGCACAAAAAATACGTCACCAGCCTTACCGCCATAAGTTTGTCCATCTACAATAATCTCCAGTTCACCTTCTATCACATATTGATATTCATCGTACCTTAATTCCCACTGGAAAGCACTTTGTTCCATTTTCATAATGCCGGCACACATATTGGGGCTATCGGATAAGGGAAGTACATCCCTTAGTGCTACTTTATCCCGTGGGTTACCCGTGGAAAAGGGCTCACACACAATGGTATCACCATGTATCAAACGCACCCCACTGTGGTGCTTTTCTACTACTGGTTGGCTGTTTACCCCCGTAGTTCCTAAAACGGCTAGTACTTCTTTAACAATTCGTTCTATCAGTTCCGGGCTTGCTTGAACATCCCCCATATTTTGAGAAATAAGCTTTGCCATATCCTGTTTGGACTCACTGCTGCCTACGGTTGTTGGCTCCGTCGGCAGGTGGCTAGCAGGTACTGACACAATTGCATTGTCTGCATAAGTTAGCGTTAGCCCCATTTCCCGTGCACGATCTCTGGCCGATGGGGTAATGATGTGGTCTGGCCCCACGAAAACCTGTTTTTCTCCTCTTTTTGCTCTATTCTCTACATCCCCTGCAGTAATTAAGGCTTTCATTTACTCATCCCCTAATTTATTAAATAATCGCGGTGTGCAGTCTTCTGCTGGGTGATGGTATAACCACCTGATTTACCAATAGTCCCTTTTCTTTAATTAATTCCGCACCGGCTTCCACTGCAGCTTTCACTGCCGCCACATCCCCGGTCATCGTTACAAATGATTTTCCACCAATACCCATACCTGTTCGCACTTCTATTAAATCAACTGCCGCAGCTTTAGCTGCTGCATCCGCTGCCACAATGATCGCTGCAATGGAAAACGCTTCAATGATGCCTAAAGCTTGTAAGGCGGTTACTCCACTGGTGCAGTTAATAGCCGGAAATACCGCCGGGTGTACATTGGGCAAAATGAAATCATCTACTACCGCTTCATTGCCCCTCTCTATACCCACTTCCACGGAACTCTGCACGGCCGCCACATCGCCACTCACTAGCACGATGTATTTACCTGGGCATACGGTATTACAAGTTACTAGTTCTACTAGAGCCGCTTTGACCATGAAATCTGCAGCTTCTATCCCCTTCGCGATGCTGTTGAATTCCACCATCCCTATGGCCAGCATGTTCGCTCCCCCCTCACTCTGTTGCTTCTATTAATATAGAATCGTTTTTTTGTTCTCTTACGATGCCGTCAATACTTGCATGTACCCGAGCTCCTAGCTTGCCTGCGGGAATTTCTCCGATAACCTGTCCCCGCTGCACCAAATCTCCTTCTTGAACCAGTGGTTGACAAGGAAGACCGATATGCTGCCGTAAATTTATTTTAACTTTATTCGTTAAGGGGATTTCTTGAACGGGGGCTGGCTGATCATAGTCTTTAAGACCTAACCGAATAATCAATCGTTTAACTGGTATTTTCCGATCATCCTTGTTATTTGCTGCTTTGGGATCACTTCCGTCACCTTGGTATTTGATACCCGCCTTTCCTAACTCCGCTTTAATTCTTTTATTGATCTGCCTTGGAGACAAATCCATGGGACACGCATATTCGCAAGCCCCACATTCTGAACAAAGCAAAGCTGATTTAACCGCTGCCATGTCATTGCGTGCATAGGCCATCGACCGCATGGTTCGGTGTGGCTTTATACGATGACCCAATAAATTCCGTGGGCATAGCTCACTACAGCGGGCACATTGCATGCACAAAGAACGGGCCTTTCTTAAGAAAATATCAATATTAGCCTGACGCATACGGATGAGTGCATGCTCAACAGGCAAAACAATAAGGCCTTTGGTTGTTTTAGTAACAGGGGTATCCCAATCAGGGATGAGTTTGCCCATCATCGGCCCACCCTCTATCATTGCCAGGCCTGGATTTTCTTGCACCCCAGCCATCGCTAGCACATATCTGATCGATGTCCCGATGGGTACCTTCGCGGTAAAGGGTTTACTTACTTTTCCTGTTACAGTTAGCCATGTGTCCACCACAGGCAGTCCTGCCAGGGCATCGGCAACATTTAATACCGTTTCTACATTATTAACGATACAATTAACCTGTAAGGGTATGCCAGCTTCCGGAACAGAACGGCCAGTTACTTCCTGAACCATGACCTGCTCGTCCCCTGCCGGATAGAAGTCCCCCATCTGAAATATCTCTACCCGACTATCGCCTTTGGTAGCTATCAGTTCCTTGATTGCTTCGCTGTATTTGGCTTTCAGGGCAATGACACCTCTACTGGCACCAACAGCATCCATTATGTGTGTTAAGCCTTGATGTAAATCTTTGGCTCGATCCTTCATTAATTGTTGATCCACTCGTAATAATGGTTCGCATTCGGCACCGTTAATAATGACACATTCTGCTTTACCCAACAATTTAACATGCGTTGGGAAGCCGGCACCCCCTGCACCAACAACTCCTGCTTCTTGAATGGCTTGTACTGTATTGCCTGACAACTGCTCTCACCTCACTTGCTAGCTCTGTTTTTCATCGATAATCCCGATTATGGCAGCATCGATGGGAACTTCTTCAAATTCTTTAATGCGTCGTGAAGAGCTGCCACTGGTTATTAACACTTTATCTCCTACACCTGCTCCCACTAAATCGGCAGCCACCAGCACATTACGTCTTTTTTTTCTTTTATCTTCTTCTTCAGCATCCAGTAATGTATCTAAAATCTCTACTATCATAAACTTTATTCCTGATAGCGAATCTACTTTTCGTGTTGACCAAACATTGCTTACCACTCTGCCAATGAGCAAATCGTTCACCCTCAATCATTCGTTACTAGCAGCACCAGCTCGACAATACATTGCTATTCCAAGGGGAGTAACTAAAAATGGATTTGCTGGTTTTAGCACCGGCACACCTACTATCTGGGATACAACATTTTCTATCCCCTCCAGGCAACTGGTGCCCCCTGCTAAGTAAACTGCTTCAACTGAGTATTCTTTCAAGTGATTGTTAATAATAAATGCTACCTTTTCCATCACAGGCCTTAACAAATGGATTACTTCCGTACGCCCCTGGGGGGATTTCTTTCTGTCTTCTGCTTCTTCAAAGCTAATTTTAAAGGCCCCAGCGATAACAAGACTAAAATGAGTTCCGCCAGTGGGATCATCCGAAACATTCACTACTTTGCCAGCTTGGATAATGGCGGTGCCGGTTGTGCCGCCACCAATATCAACCACCGCACCATCTGTTATGCCCAGAACGGCATTGGCAGCAGTTGGTTCATCAATTTCTGCTATTACTTCAAAGCCGGCAGCTTCAGCCACATTGCGAATCGTACGAGCATCGCCCTTGCCTGTCCCAGGCGGAAAGGCAACTGCAGCTAAATCCAATACACGGCCCAGTTTTTCTTCCAGTTGAGCTTTTAAACCTCTTACAATATCCACAGCACCTAGATAATCTACTACCAGTCCATCCTTTACTACCTGAGCAAACTGCATCGCTCCGGCCACTGGATTACCCTCTTCATCGATAACCGCTAATACAATATAGGCAGTTCCTAAGTCTACACCTGTATAAAGCTTTACGCCCGGCTCAACCTTTTTAGGGTTTTCAATAACGGATGCAAATTTTTGTAAAATGCTATCACTGGAACTTAAATCTTGCGTGGTGTCCACCTTATCACTCCCTAACACTGCCTAGATAGTACTTACCTGCCTTCAATTGGCACATCATAATGTAGATCATGCTGCTCATGCGATTTAATGTTTGCATTATGTCACCCCGGGATGTGGTTCCATCTTCTTGGCAAAAAACATCAGCAGCTATCAATTCTGTTTCCCTCACCAGGGTACGTATTATATTAAGCCGCGACATGAATCGCCCGTGGGATGGATCAGGCAGGAAGTGCTTTACACCAATGTGTTTCTCTGGGTAATGTGAAAACTCACGGATGGCTTGGGCATCCAACCCTGCAAAGGTTGGTGCAGGCAGTTGTTCCCCGGTAACCTCCGCACGCATTAGTGCCCTGGAAAGCTTTAATATTTCAATCATTTCCTCTGCTATTTGGCTAAAACCCATTGTTTGCAAATCGATGATCGTTTCTATGATCTGGGCCTGTAGGGAATCCAACTTACCTCTTAGACGAATTACCGGATGACGCTTATCCACCAGATTTTTCCCTCTTAATTGGGTCATATGTTCAGGCTTTTGTTCAATAGCCTTGCCATCTGGCAGCAGATATCCCTTTGTATTTCTAGGGCTACCCGCTAAATTCACCTCGGCATTCGAGACAGGGGGATTGTTGTCCCCTGTCTCAACCTTAATACGTTTATCTTGCAAAAATTGAACCGCTGCCGGGGTGAGTTTGCAATTTGCCGGAAGGTTAAAGATTGCAAAGGGCTTTTTACGGTATCTTTCTTGCAGCTCCATTTCGGTAAATATTCTCAACGATAAAACCCTCCCCTAACACAGCAATTAATTGGTCCTAGCCCTCTAGCTTAGGAAGGATTAATTCTACATCCGCGTGTGGTCTGGGAATAACGTGCACGGAAATAAGCTCGCCAACCCGTTGGGCTGCTGCTGCACCTGCATCGGTGGCTGCTTTAACAGCACCAACATCCCCGCGTACCATTACCGTAACAAGCCCACCACCAACATGAACTTTACCGATTAAATACACGTTAGCCGCCTTTACCATGGCATCAGAAGCCTCGATGGCTCCGACCAAACCCTTCGTTTCAATTAATCCCAATGCGTTTGCATTACTCATAATTTTTACCTCCTAAATGATTGATTTAATAAGTTTAACTAACTAACTATCCATGGCCTTGGTCACAAACAACTAATAAAAATCAGTCGGCCATGAGCCCTGTGCCGTGAGCCATGAGCCAAAGACCCCAAAGCAAAACATTCACCAAAGCCCAAGGCCCACGGCCCATGGCTCACGGCCTTTTAAATATCCCTCGGTGACCTAGCTACGGATAAAACAGCTTCTTTAAAAGCATCTGCAGCAGCGGTACAGGAACTCTGGGTACCCGTTAATAAGGCCCCGCCAAAGTTTGTTTCACTTGGTGGCCCAAACCAAACCTTCATTTCAACGTCGGCTGCTTTGAGTGCTGCATCTACTGCAAAGGTAGATTCAAGAGGCGGTGCAATGAGGTAGGCAAGCGGTTGACCTTCTTGGATTCCCGCTGTCTTTGATAAATAACTGCCTGTACGGGAAATAACATGTGGGTAAAATGCGATCAGGCCCTGTTCATCCGCCGTATAGAAAAAGGCTTCGGTTTCTAAACAGGTTATGGCTGCTTCCATACCGCTTTTCACTTCCGCCGGAGTTGGTCCCGCCAAAATGCCAATAAATTCACCAGATAATGGCCCCGAGGCATGGGCAGCACCGGCATAAAAAGATTTTGCGTAGACCACATCAACCATTGCCTTTTTGGTCGCTTCATCCAGGGCAGTATAACCAGCATCATCAATACTACAGGTAATCATGCCAATACTACGCTGTTCTTCTTTTAGCTCTAATTTGACGGCTAAGTCTGCTGACACGTTTGGGATAAACTTAACAGCTAAAATATCTGCTTTAATCGGAGTTAAAACTTTACTTCCCCTCCCCTCTGGCTTATTTGGTGTTACGGTTTTTTCTGGTCACTTTCAAATACCAGCGTTTTTATGATTACGGGAACGACCGTGTTAGCCATAATGGGTTCACCGATATCAATGTAATCGCCATCATCCACACAGAGTTGATCTAAACAAATGATTCCTGCCCGGTGACCCAGGTAATATTGCAACGTTTGCCCCAGAACTTTAGCACAATCCTCTTCGAGAATTAATATTAGGGGCTGTTTCGAAGCAATGTAATCCTTGGCGCCTTCTATGATTGTCCTTGCCGCTTCTTGTATTTTGCTAAATTGTACTCCCCCAATTCCTTTAAGGGAGATTGCCAGTGGTTCATTAAACCCATCCAATTGATAAGGTTGTAATTGCCTGACTAGTCCTGCTTTAAAATCAGCCATGTTCGTTGGACATCCCTGGGCAAAAGGTTTTACAACAGGTACATTTCGTATTGGCAAAAGTTCTGGTGCTATCTGTACGGTACTGCCGCTTAAGCTTAAGGTATGAGCCCCCGCACCGATAACGGTAGCCCGAATGGTTTCCTTAGGCTTAACCAGCTGCCATTGCTCACCGATGAAGGCTTTCCTCAGTGCTTCTCCCAAAAATGGTCCAATATCCCCATAGAGAGTTCCCTCAGAAATACTCCAGATTTCTTCGGGCGAGTACACAAAATCAGCCACACCACCGGAAAAACTGATCATCTGAACCGGATAATCTAACCTTAATGCGGGCCCCATCAGCAATCGTTCACTTAATTGGGGAAGCTGAGTAGAAACGACCAGACTTTTTACGGCAGCCGCCATATGACTTGCTATCAAGCGAATTTGGTCTAAAGATATCCTCTCTCCTACTTGCAATGCCAAACCACACTCCTGCATGACCACCCTTGCTGCAGGTGCCAAAAATTTTATCGTGTTGCCGCCCTGCTCCAGTTCAATTAAGCGGCACCCAATATTAATGCAGGTAGCATCGATGGGCGTACCATCTTTAAAAACAGCCAAATTTGATGTACCGCCACCAACATCAAGATTAAGGCATACCCTATGCATGTCTAAAGAAGTTGTGGCAACTCCGGCCCCCCGGCCAGCTATGATTGACTCCATTAAGGGTCCTGCACTGGCCACCACAAAGTTACCGGCATAGCCAGCCATTGCCTCCGAAATTCTACGGGCATTCTCCTTTTTAGCAGTTTCCCCCGTTATGATTACTGCACCGGTATCTACTTCAGCAGGAGTTATGCCCGCCCGGTGATATTCCCGTGTTATTATTTCAGTTACAGCAGGGGCATCTATCCATTCATGGTTTGTTAAGGGAGTAAAATGGATATCACTTCTGTACAAGATCTTTTTTCCGGTAATCGTCATCCTAGGCACAGCCGACCCGGCTGCGGTATTGCTCACAATGATGCGGCTAATCACCAATTGGGTGGTCGTGGTGCCAATATCAATACCGACACTTAATAATTCTTTCGTCAGCTTATCACTCACTGAATTCCCCCCGCCTATTGCAGGCTCAATTTAACCCCACTGGCCTTCGCATCATAAATTGTCTTGATAACTGTGGCTAGGTGAGCCCCTGCTTCGGCCGGAGGTGTACCACCCTTATGAATATTCGATATAACGGTATGATCCGCCACCAATGTTGCGGGGCCCGGCTTATAAACCAGGTAAGCACTCATGCTCTCAGAACTTCCTAAACCAGGTCTTTCACCTACCAGGAGCACGACCACCTCCGCTTCCAAAACCATGCCAATAACATCCATAACATCTACTCGGCCAAATTTAACAAAGATATCCCTGCCGGATGTGAGGTTTTGCGCCTGCAGTCCTTGTTTTAGTGAGGGCAAAATCTCTGCTAAGTTTGCCTCAATTGCTTTAGAACTCAGACCATCTGCAATTACAATTTGCACTTGTGGTTTTAGACTACACGTTTGTTTTATCTTGGCTATTTCTTCATCTGGCAGTTTTCTACCCAAGTCGGGCCGAGTTAAATATTGATCCTTATCCTGAATTAAGGTTTTTACCTTAACCAAATCAAATTTTTCTAAAAACTGTTCGTTTACTTCTTGAAAAACTGCATCCTGGGCCGTTGCATGGTCTGCTCTAAAGCGCAACAAGGTACGTGTTAAGGGTCTCGGGCCACAGCGCCAAACGCCAATACGTGCCGTTGTTGTCTGCTTATAATAGGCTAATGCTGCACTGTCCCTGGGGTGAGGAACAAGAATTTCCTTTTGCAGATCGATGGCTGAAAAATCTTCCAAATCTTCATCTACCACATTCCCCTCGCCGGCAGGGATGCTCTTGTCATTTTCTAAGCCGTTAGCTTCTATTTGATTATTTTCCGCCACCGTATCATTCATTTGTTTAACAACGGCTTGCACGATCTGGCGAATTTGTTCTTCTAGCACGGATTACACCCCCTTTCGCGTGAAAAATGAGGTATCACCGGCCTTGGCAGTAAGTCGCCCATTTTCCAGCAGGCCCATTTTGATCAGCCATTTTTCAAAGGCCGGTAAGGGTCGCTTGTTTAATACCTGTCTTAAAGTTGCATTATCATGGTAACTGGTGCATTGATAATTCAGCATGACATCGTCACCCATGGGAATGCCGATAAAATACGTTACCCCGGCATTGGCCAAAAGAACCGCTAAGTTTTCAATGTCGTTCTGATCTGCCTTCATATGGTTTGTGTAGCAGGCATCTACACCCATCGGAATACCGGTTAACTTACCCATAAAGTGATCTTCCAAACCAGCACGGATTACCTGTTTAGCATCATATAAATACTCTGGTCCAATAAAACCCACCACGGTATTGACCATAAATGGCTGTAAGTGCTTGGCCAAACCATAGCAACGGGCTTCCAAAGTTAGTTGATCCACGCCATGGTGGGAATCCGATGAAAGCTCTGAACCCTGACCCGTTTCTAAGTACATTACATTGGGACCCGTCCCCCGGCCATAACTAAGGGCTAATTCCCTCGCTTGTTCCAACAAACCCACACGAATACCGAAAGCTTCATTCCCTTTTTGGGTACCTGCGATGCTTTGGAAAATACAATCCGCCGGTGCCCCTTTTTCGATGGCTTTCATCTGTGTGGTTACATGGGATAAAACACAAACCTGGGTAGGAACCTCCCACTCCTGCACAAAGTTATACATGGTCTCTAAAGAGCGAGTCGTACTTACCACCGAGTCTTCCACTGGATTTAAGCCCACCAGAGCATCCCCAATGCCATAGGCCAAGCCCTCCCTCAGTGAGCTAAGTATCCCCTCCGGGCTATCGGTGGAATGGTTTGGCTGCAAACGGGTTGCCAGTGTTCCCGGCAAACCGATGGTCGTGTTGCAGTGGGCAGTAACGATTAATTTGCTAGCACCATAAATTAAATCCAGGTTACTCATTAGTTTCGTAACAGCCGCCACCATCTCACTTGTTAGTCCCCGGCTTAGCCGTCTCAAACAACCATTGTTCGTTTCATTGCTTAGGATAAACTCCCTCAGCTCTGCAACCGACCAACCTTTAATTTGTTGATAGATTGGTTGGTTGATATGGTCATATATTACTCGGGTAACTTCATCCTCCTCATATGAAACGGATGGGTTGTTATAGATATCTTCCAAAGTAAGTTCGCTTAACACAACCTTGGCAGCCACTCGCTCCGCAGCCGATGTAGCGGCAATACCGGCTAAGATGTCCCCGGATTTTTCTTCACTGGCCTTTGCTAATACCTCCCGAACAGTTTGGAAGGAGAACACTTGGCCAAAAATCTTGGTCCTTCGTTTCATCCCTATGCCTCACCCCTTGTCAGTTCGTTCTATCTAAAAACAAAAAGGTCCTTAGGCATGAAATCAACAAACGTCATTCCATACCCTAAGGACCTCTTTGCCCCGTGTATTCTATTTTGATAACTTACCACTGGTATTTTTGAGTTTTTCTTGTCGGATGTCTTTGTTAAGACGTTCTTTCAATTGCACTTTTTCATGTTTCAATAACATGATCTCCCGGTAACGCTCCCAGGCAATCTGCAAAGCTGGTGCCAGCTCCTTCTCCGTTACAGGTTTGGTAAGGTAACCCATTACCCCAGCATCCAAAGCACTGGTTATTAACTCATCTTCACTGAAGGCTGTCAGTAATATCACCATGCCGAGTTTTTCCCCTGTAATCAGCTTCGCCGCTTTTATGCCATCCAGCTTTGGCATCTTGACATCCAGTATTGCTAAATCAGGTTTTAATTTTCGCACTAAATCCAGCGCCAGCAATCCATTTGGGGCCTCACCGACTACTTGGTGTCCCAGCTCAATAAGCATCTCCTTTAAATCCATACGGGTTAGAAACTCATCATCTGCCAATACGATTCGCAGGGACTTCACTGTTTTCAACCCCCCAAGGGAAGTCAATTTCCACGACTGCGCCAGCATCATTGTACATGGTTATATTGCCACCTAAACTTTCTCCAACAAGTGCTTGGGTTATCTGCAAACCAAGGTTTGCATTAACTGCAATGTCAAATCCCTCTGGAAATCCTGCCCCACTGTCATGAATGACGATCTTAACCCTCCCTTTATTTTGCTCTATATCAATGGTTAATTTACCATTGATGGCATTATTGAAGGCATATTTAAATGAGTTTTGGATGATTTCATTGACTACAATGGCTACCGGTGTGGCTTGTTCGGATGCAAGATAAATCACATCACCATTCACGTCAATGGTAATATTTTGATCCGGCGGCAGCATATCGGTTAAAATATTTACGATATCTTGGATACACTCCCGCAACTCAATCACATCGGGGCTTTCTCTGGAAAATCGCTCATGTACTAAGGCGATGCAACCAATACGGTTAATACTTTCCTGAAAAGCTACCCGGGCTTCCTCATTATTTACCCGCCTCATCTGCAATCGCATCAGACTGGAAATGGTTTGCAGATTGTTTTTTACCCGATGATGTATTTCCTTGATCACTGCGGATTTGGCAATCAGCTGCTTTTCCTTTTTACGCAGTTCCGTTATATCCCTTAACAAATAAACGGTACCTCGTACATCTGTTTTATCAAGGATATGTAAAGATCTTGCTAAGAGATTACGTCCATTAATATTTACTTCATTTACATCGGAATCACTGCTAAATATTAATTTTAACGCATCGATCTCTTGGGTTAGTTCATCAATCGCCACTCCTATGGGGTTAATACCTGCCATTAGACTCTTTAACCAACCATTGGCTATTTTGTTCGCATAAGAAATTCTACCATCATAATCGATAATGAGCAAAGCATCATGGATTAATGTTGGGAAGAGTTCTTCGACATTCGAAAGATTCAATAAAGTATCCGTAAGTTTTTGGGTCGTATTCGAAAGGACCTCCACTGTTTTCTCTTGCCTTACCTGAAAACTGTTATCCCTTTCCATTATTAATACGGCAATAACCTCACCTTGGTTATTTTTGATTGATTTAACCCTTTGGCTGATGGGAACACCTTCCTGGCTAACCCCTTGCATGTTTACCATCGTTTCGCCTTTTTCATAGGTTTTAAAAATAGCCGGTTCATTAAAGCGCAAGGCATACTTACCAACGACATTTTCTTTATATAAAGATGGCGCATTCGTAGGCTTTGCCTCAGCCACCACCATGAAAGCCTCCGGATCTTTGGTAGGAACATCAATGAAAATATCCGACCCGGTAAGATCAGCAAAATCCTGCAAGTTATTGAGTAAACCTTGCAGAATGTGGATATCCGATTCTGTTAAATTACTGTTTTCCCGGCAAAGGTCAGCTAATCTCTGTCCTTGCTTAATGGTGTAATAAGGCACGCTTAGCACCGCCTATTGTTTATTTCATTCCCTCGCTAGTCTTTCTTTTAATTCTTTAATACCCTGGCCATTTATGGCCGAAACAACATACACATCATTGCTTTTTAAGGCTACCGTTTTTAATAATTGTTTTGCTTTTTCAATGTTCGCTTCTGGATGATCTATTTTTGTTATGACACCAATCGTGCTGCAAGGAAAGCTTTGGGCAATTCCCGGTGGGTAAATACACCTTTCACTGGTGGCATCCTGTAAAAAAAGCACATCCTTTACTTGTAAAGCGGTTGCCAGTAAAGCCCTATAAAAGCGTGGGTTTTCAATATATTCACCGGGGGTATCTACCGTGTAGGAATCAAATTCCATGGCCTGAGTCTTTCGTACATTTAAACTGTCTCCTTTTAGTGCAGCTATCAATGTACTCTTGCCAGCACCCACAGCACCTACCATCATCGCACGTCCCATTTAATTTCCCCCCATCCTAAGAACGAGTAATATCGCAGGAAGTATAACTCAATTTATCCCTTAGAACCCGATTGACCTCCATCAATGCTTGTTCCACCGCAGCCACATCGCCAGTAATGACTAAAGATCCGGTAAAACGGTCTAAGAAACCGATACGAACGTCGGCAGCCTTAGTAGCAATGTCCGCTGCAATGATAGCAGTTTCTCCGGGGGTAAGAGTAAGTATCCCGATGGCACCACCTGCATCTACCCCTAGTTTTCTGTATAAGTCTTCCACCGGGTGAGCTATCAAGTGGGCTAAGGTCACCTGTTTGCCTGGTACATACTCTTGAATTGATCTGGTTTTCTCTATCATCTCTAAAAACCCCTTTAAAAATAGAAGCCTTACCATACTGTTAATACCTATAACAGTACGATAAGGCTTCATTGCCTTGCAGGGTGGTAAAACAAACCCTGTTTTTGTATTTTATTTTAAAGCCTAGCATTGAATATTTTATATATTCTATCGATTGGTTTTTTCTCCTGCTATAATCCTATCAACATTTTTTAACATTATTTATAAGCATTGTATTTATGCAATAATTGTTTAGCTGTAACGATCATCCTTTGCTGTCTTTCCATACTGAGCTTACGCAAGACTTTATAGGCTGCTTCTTCACTGCATCCTAATTTCTGCTGGAGCACTAACTTTGACCGGGAGATAACATCTCTTTCTGACAATGTTTCGGATAGCTCTCTTACTTCTTGGTTTAACCTTTGCATATCTGTAAATCGTTTATAGGCAATCTTTAAAGCCGGTTTTAATTTTCCCCTTACAATGGGTTTAACTAAATAGTAAAGAGCACCACTGTCAATCGCCTTGGTTATCGTATTTTGATCACTAAATGAAGTTAGTAAGACTACTGCGGATAGCTTTTTATCACGAATAACCTTTGTTGCTGTTAAACCATCCACATCTGGCATTTTAATATCCATCAAAACGATATCCGGTCTCAGCTCTTGCGTAATTTTAATGGCATCCCGACCATTGCGGCATTCCCCAATCACTTGATGCCCCAATTCCTCTAATAAGCTACAGAGGTCCATTCTGATAATTGGTTCATCCTCTGCCACTAAAATTCGCAAGATTCCACCCTCCCTAAATTCCATCTGCCGGTATCTCTTACTATTTAATATAACAAATCAACAGCGAAAAGCTATGTGCTTCCAGCACATTTTTAAAGGTATTAATGTGCCCCTGGGTAGTTTTAGCGCCCAATTTAGTCCAACTCTAAAAATAGTAAAGAGAAATATAAAGTCGTAGCATCCCTAAACTTACGCAAATTCAACCCACTGATTTGCTCTATTTTATTTAATCGATAGAAAAATGTATTGCGGTGGATATTTAGTTTCTTGGAGGTATTAATGGGACTAAAACCAGTTTCACACCAGGCACGTATCGTCCGAGCAAGCTCTGGCCAATCTGATTGTTCTTGTAAACTTTTTAATACATTCGCGACAATTTTCTGACCCCTTTGTTTATTTATACTGATGATCAGTTCTTCTAGCTGTAAATCCTTAATATTGTAAATGTCAGACTTATCGTTTAGCTTGTTACCAATCGTTAAGGCCCTAATGGCATCACGGTACGAATTCCTTAGTTCAACCAAATTCATGGCGATGGTTCCAATACCAATGGTTGCATCGATACCCCGTTCTTTGAGGTTAGCTAATAAAGCTAAGCATTTGTTATCAATGTATTCAATAATCGAACTTTCCTTTTTCACCGTTAAGATGGCACGTAATACCACAAATTTATCATTGCCAATAAAACTAGTTATATCCTGGGGGGAATCAAAGGTCTGCTTGATGATATTCAGCACATTCATTATTAACGATTGAATAAGCAGTTCAGGATTATCACCTTCTGAAGCATCACTGCTACGAATTGATTGGGTTAGGGATTTAAATTGGTGCAGGTCGATAACGATAGCTATATGCGGAAGATTGAGATTGTACCCCAGTTCCTGGCCCCGGGATATTAAGACAGCCGTGTCTCCTACATCTAGATCAAAAACAGTAATCTCTCGAATTAAGTTTTGAATCGCATTTTCTCGCAGTTGGGCTGATTTTAATAATACGTTCTCACGCAGCATTATTTCAACTTGTTTTTTTACAATTAATAAAAAATCTCTTACTTTTTCCGGGTCCCCACCTACCCCTACCGTACCAACAACTTTATGAGCAAATTCAATGGGTGCCGTAAAACCGGGCTTAACATTTTTGTATTTTTTTGCCTCATTACTGTCCGTAAATATGGGCGTTCGTAATTTTATAACATCCAACGAGGGTTCGTGAAGACTTCCTATTCGATTTGCATCATCGGAACTGGCAATAATGATACCTTTTTCATCCGTAAGGATTGCATTACGACCAATTATTTTACTCATGGCCAATACGAGTTCTTCTGCCACAACTTTTAGCATAAAAAGCGCTCCTCGTTCGTCCGTAATCATAACAATACAAATAATTCTTCCTAATATTATAGCACACGAAGAATGTCGAATTATGCTTTGGGTATAAAAATTAGCCTTAATTTATCGAAATCTTTGTGTTTATGGAACAATGCAATTAGTTCGTACGAAGAATAAACTAATAATGTAAGAATTATTCAATAATACTGAAAAAACAACGGAGAGGGAGAGATCGAATTGAAGAAGGGCAAACAAGTATTGTATCTTTCTAAAAGTGACGTAGAAAATGTCAATATGCCTATGAGTGAAATGATTGATTTATTAGAAGTAGCGTTTACTGCTAAAGGTAACAATCAAATAGAAATGCCACCTAAACCAGGCATTCACACCCGGGAAAATTGCTATATTCACGCTATGCCTTGCTGGATTCCCGAACTAAAATCCGCCGGTATGAAATGGGTATCTGGATATCCTTCAAACCAAGAAATTGGTCTTCCCTATATTAATGGTTTGTTAGTATTGAACTGTCCGGATACGGGTGTTCCTTTGGTGATTATGGATAGCGTTTGGATTACTGCTATGAGAACCGGTGCCGTTACCGGCTTATCCGCGAAATATTTAGCCCGGCCCGGCAGTGAAGAATTAGGGATTCTGGGCTGCGGTGTCCAAGGAAGAACCAACCTCGAAGGATTATTGGTTACTTGCCCCGACATTAAAAAAGTCAAGGCCTATGACGCATTCCCTGAAATTAGTAAGGCTTATGCTAAGAATATGTCAGAACAATTTGGTGTTGAGGTCATTCAAGTAGCAACTCCAAAAGAAGCAATTGTAAATAGTGATATCATTGTAACAGCCGGTCCCATTGTCAAAAACCCAACCCCTGTAATTGAAGCTGAATGGATTAAAGAAGGTGCCTTGCTTGCTCCGGTAGATTTTGATTGCATGTGGAAACGAGAAGCCATTGAGTTAGCTGTTAAGAATTATACAGATGATTTTGGCCAATTTGATCACTTTAAAAATGCAGGTTACTTTAACTTTACACCTAAAAATCTCTATGAATTAGGTCAGCTGCTAACTAAACAAGCCCCCGGCAGGAAAAATGATCGTGAAATTATTCTTGCCAATAATATTGGTATCGCAATGGATGATATGGCAACCGCTATTCGAATTTATGAAAGGGCCCTTGAAAAAGACCTTGGTGTAATCCTCCCCTTATAATTTAAATCAAATCGGACTCCCCTTCAGGAGTCCTTGTCCCATATTTACCGTCTCAAATTTTCTGTAATTTCTGTATTAGATCCTGCCTTATTATTGAATAAAGCCCTAAAAATATTTTAAACCTAAATCTAACACTACACGTAAACGGCAACAGCTAGTTCCTCCTTGTCTAATGATACTTTTGCTGTTTACAATATAAAGTAATAGTCTGTGCGTTTGTAAAAAAGTTAAAAAATTTTAACAATTTAGAAGGGTGGGGCAATCATGCGGCATAAAAAATTAGTTTCCATGGTACTTGCAATTTTTGTTCTTGGTACGATCTTCTTAACCGGCTGCTCTAATAAGGAAGGAGCAAGTTCCGGCGACAAACCAATCAAAATAAAAATAGCGGGACAATATCCAGTGGAACACCCCGGCACAAAGACATTGAATGAGTTTAAAGCTAGAGTCGAAAAGGAAACCGATGGGCGAATTCAAGTTAGTGTATATCCTGCCAACCAATTGGGCGACTACACGGTCGTTTATGAAGAGATCATGAAGGGCACCATCGACATGGCCCTAATTACCATCCCCAGTAATTACGATCCTAGATTAGAACTACTTTATGTTCACTCCGTTGCTGAGAACTATGACCAAGCCAAAAAACTTTATGCACCCGGCTCCTTTGTCTACAATACCCTAGCACAAGTTCATGAAGAACTAGGTGTAAAATTTTTAGGCCTTAACGTAGAAGGTTTTGGTGGACTGGGCCTGACCAAAATGCCCACAAACCTTACGGACCCCACAGCCAAGAAAAATATTTTATTACGGGTACCCCCCATTGATGTATTTAGACAATGGGCAGAAGATATGAACTTTACAACTGTTTCGGTGCCCTATGCAGAATTATATACCGCTTTGCAAACAGGTGTTGCTGATGGCTGGAGCGGTGGACCTCCGGTGGCCAATTACAACGGATTTAGAGATGTTATTAAATACTATGTGCAGGTAAACAACTACTTTGAAAACACATCCTGGGTTATGAATCATGAATTGTTTAAATCCCTGACCCCTGAAGACCAAAAAACCGTTTCTACCATTGTTGCTGATTTGGCTGCTAGGAGTATTGATGAAGCAGAACAAATCGATAACGAATGCATGGCTGAAATGGAAAAGGCAGGAATTGAAGTTGTACGGTTATCCGATGAAGAAATTCACACCTTGGCCGAACATACCCGCAAAACAACCTGGCCTAAACTGGAAAAATTGTTAGGCAAGGAAATCGTTGATGGCTTGATGGCTCAATACGAGACTAAATAATAGAATTGGTATATGCGGATGTTCTGAAAGAAAAACAAAACATCCGCATATTTACAAAAATCTCGAGGGGGGAGTATTTTGAGCCACCGTACTTTTAATGATTGGTTAAAGTTATCTTGGGATGGACTTTTAAAAATACAAAAAGGAATTATGGTATTTACTAGTTTGTCAATTATCGTAGCCATCAGTTTAGGGGCTATCTTACGATACGTTTTTAAGACAGATATCAAGGGACTTGAGGAAATACTTGTGGTGCTGGCTTTTTGGATGTATTTTATGGGCGGGTCTTATGGTAGTTATGAGAAAAGTCATATTACTGCAGAAATAATTTCTACTATGGTAAAAAAACCGCAAATACTAGGTCCTTTAAAACTTTTTTCCTCATTTATGACAACGGCACTTTGTCTAGTTGTAACTTATTTTGCTGCGAATTTCTTTTTATGGAGCCTGGCTAAGGGAGGTACCACCACCGCTTTAAAAATACCCTTGATTATTTCACAAAGCTCCATTTTTATTGGCTTTGTTTTAATGTCGTTATACACTGTCATCCATTTTATTAAGGATCTTGCTGCATATAGAAAAGGTCAAATTGCTTAAATAAGGATGTGAATAAATGCTTGTACAAATTGCCATCGTATTATTAATCATAACATTAGTTTTAGGCATCCCTGTTCCCTTCGCATTCTTTGCCTCAACTATCTTTTTAGTTATCACAGCTGGCTATGACCCAAGTTTCCTGCTTCCATACGGCTATAGTAAAATGAGTACCAGTGTCTTATTAGCCATTCCCTTATTTATTCTTGCCGGCGGCTTTATGGCAAAGGGTAAAATCGGTGGTAAGTTAATTGATTTAGTTGAAGTCTTTGTAGGGAGGATCAAGGGTGGTTTAGGAGTAGTGGCCGTGGTTTCCTGTGCTGTGTTTGGTTCTATTACAGGAAGTGCAGCAGCTACTTTATCCGTTATCGGTTCCTTAATGTTTCCCCGCCTGGAAAAGGCAGGTTACCCCAAAGGGCATTCCGCCGCTCTTATTGCCAACGCAGCGGTGCTAGGCATGTTGATACCACCCAGTTCGATTATGATTCTTTATGCTTGGATCGGTAACCAATCGGTTTTGGCTAGCTTTTTAGCCTCGGTTATTCCGGGTATTATTCTCGTAGTATTAATATCCCTGGTAAATATTTGGTTATTGAGAAACAATAAAGATATTGTGATTAATGAAAAAATGGATTTTAGCACACGCACTAGGCTCTTAGGAAAACGAACTGTATCAGCGGGTCCAGCCTTGGTTATGCCGGTTATGGTTCTAGGTGGAATTTATAGCGGCATGTTTACACCCACCGAAGCAGCGGCATTAGCAGCACTTTATGCCATACCCGTAGGTTTTTTTATCTACAAAGGATTAAACCGCAAGAACTTTATTGAATCAATCATTGAATCAGCTGTGACGACCGGTGTAATCATGGTGATGTTATATTCGGTTATGATCTTAAGCCGATTATATATAACGGAAGACTTGACCGGGGTATTGGCAGGTTTTCTAACCGCTATTTCTGAAGATAAGTATATAATCCTACTTATGATGAACATATTTATGATTATTATGGGTATGATTATGGACGATGTCAGTGCTGTACTGCTTTGCACTCCTATTTTACTCCCCATCGCCATTCAAATTGGTATTAGTCCTGTACATTTTGCCGCAGTTGTTGGAGTTAACCTTGGCATGGGTAATATTACACCACCAACGGCACCGTTATTATATTTAAGTAGCCGCCTTGGAAATGCTCCGTTAAAAAATATGTTCACCCCTACATTTTATTTATTAGTATTCGCCTGGCTACCAACCTTATTAATAACCACCTACCTGCCTGCATTATCAATGTGGTTACCCCAATTAGTTTTAGGAAAATAATAGTATCTTCCACTATAACTATAACTACGCATGTGACCATCAAAACCACATGATGATTTAAAATTTTGATTAATCAGCAAATTAACTGGCATTATGCCAAATACAAGAAGCCGCACCCCATTAATATCAAGGTTTGCGACTTCTTTTTCTTTAAAAAAGCTTTAAATCGATACTTAAAGGCTAAAGGAGTGGTAATCGTGAAACGTCAAAATCCCAGTATATTTAATGATATTGTTGGGCCAACAATGGTTGGACCTTCTAGTGCACACACTTGTGGCCCAGCAAGAATCGGATTCCTTAGTAGACAATTTATCCACGGCAACCTCACAAAGGCTGTCATCGAATTTGCCAAAAATGGTGCCTATACGGATATGTATAAAGGACAACATTCTGATTTGGGATTTGTTTCAGGGCTTTTGGGCTTCAGACCGGAGGATCCTAGACTAAAACAAGCCTTTCAGATTGCAAAGGATTCGGGAGTCGATATCCAATTTGTAATTAGCGATTTTGAACCGATTGTTCCTAATATCGCTAAAATTACCATGACCAGTGATCAGGACGAAGTCGTTGTAATATATTCCGATTCCATGGGTGGTGGCACGGTTAAACTATTACAAGTAGATGGATTTGATATTTCTGTTGTTGGCGATTGTTATGAACTTATCATACATATCCACTCAGCAAATACAAAGGAACTTGAAAATATCAAAAATACGGTTGCTTCAAAGTTTATTAACAATGAAGGAATAACGCTGTCAACGGTTAACAACAAAAGCTTATTCAATATCAAACTTAGAAAAGATGTTGAACCGAGTATGATTGACTTTATTAAAAACATTGACAACGTTACAGATGTAAAGTTAATAACTCCTATATTGGTAGTCCCTTCAAACAGAAATACAAAAGTACCCTTTTCAAGTGCAGCCGAGTTGTTGGAAATTTCTAAACGGGATAATAAAGAACTTTGGGAGCTTGCTGTTGCATATGAATGTGTAAGAAGTGGTTGGCGTCATAAAGAAGTTATGGATTATATGAAATATACCATCGAGACCATGGAAAGTAGTGTAAAAGAAGCACTCAGAGGCAATATAGATATGAATGGTATCATAAAACCAACCGCCGGTAAAATCAAAAAAACCTGCGACGAAGGAAACACCTGGCTTGATATGGGCGTTCTTGATGCAGCTGTGCCCTGGGCAATGGCTACAATGGAATATAGCAGTGCAATGGGTGTTGTTATATGTGCACCCACAGGAGGTTCAGCCGGCGTATTCCCTGGGGCCATTCTTGGGGTCGCTAATAAACTCGGACTTAGCATGGAAGAAAAAACCAAAGCTATGTTTACAGCAGCTATTGTAGGAATTGTAATGTCGAAGGATAGCGATTTTTCTGCAGAGCTTTATGGCTGTCAAGTAGAACCGGGGGCAGCATCTGCTATGGCGGCAGCCGCCTTGGTTTATTTGATGGGCGGCTCAGTAAAACAATCCCTGGATGCCGCCTCCTGTGGTATACAAAATATCCTTGGCACCATTTGCGATCCCGTTGCCGGTCTCGTACAAGTTCCGTGTATTAGTAGAAATGCCATGTCCGTTGCCAATTCGGTTGTCTGTGCAAATATCGTTATGGGCGGCTATGACCCTCTCATTCCACTGGATGAAGCTGCCGAGACATTGTTTCGAGTTGGCAAACAGCTGCCAAGTGAATTGAGATGCACCTGTAAGGGTGGTCTGTGTATAACGCCTACAGGATCTAGGCTTGCAAAGGAACAAGAGGAACGAGACAATGTCAGATACGAAATAATTAACTAATTGGTAATGTCATCCACCCTATAGATAACGCCCATGCCGGGCACACACCGCATAAAAAAGTGCCTTTTTAGGCACTTTTTTATGGATTTTAAAGGGGTTTTAATATTATTCAATATAATATTGCTAAATTTTGCGAAGCTGAAGCAATTTCTTCTGTAGAGGCTGTTTGTTCTTCTGAAGCAGCAGCTACATTCTGAATAGCCGAGGATAATCTGACTAACAACAAAAAATAGTACAGTTATAATAAAGAATGCTAAGCTGAACAATTTAACATCAATTTGCCTAAATTTATTTTTATTCAAACTACTTCCTCTTAAGCAAACGAATAAAAAGTGGCCTTTAGGACGATATAAAATAAATAAATAGCGATCGTTAAGTAAAACAACAGAACAAACCACCGCAGCATTGCTGAATCATTTTTTTCCATAACCTTGACCATTAGATCAAAGAAGTTATTCTTGATATCTATCATAAGGCACACCACCTTACAAAATTAAAAGCCCCTATTTTTAAGATAGGGGCAAAAGGCACTAGACATAATGAGACATGATTATCATTGGTAGCCAAATATAGTATAAATAGAAAAATTCAAATGGCGACCAGGCAATCATACCAAATAATGATTTAGATACACAGTTTTGGGCCCCAATTTTGGATAGGTTTGGCTTTCTATTCGTTAAAAAGGTAACAAGTCCTATTGTAAATAGGACTTGTTACTCAACATAATATATTAATTTGTCATAATAAGCAATATATTTATAGATCTTGTTGTTACTCTCCCCTGCCTTCCTTCTGGGAAAAGTGGTGCTCTTGCTGTTTTAAATTCCGCCATCTTAAGTGGTTCCTGCCCAAACAGAAGAGGTTGTCAATAACCCCGTCCCCTTGTCATTTATTTACTGTACTCTTTCATTAATTCCTGAGCATATTCAACCCTTACATTTTTCTCATCAATCATTCTCTTGACAACCTTTTCCAATACTTCCCCTTTAGCACCTGCTACTGTGGCCACATTTCTGGCATGAAGTGACATATGGCCCCTTTGGACACCTTCTGTCGCGAGAACCTTCACTGCCGCAAGATTCTGCATAAGGCCTAAGGCTGCAAAAACTTCCCCTAACTCAGCTGCTGTTTTCACGCCAAGCATTTTAACAGCTACCTGAGCAGTTGGATGAATTTTTGTTGCTCCGCCTACTAAACCAACAGCCATGGGAATCTCAATTGATCCGGCAAGGTCGCCATCCTTTGTTTTCTCCCATACAGTTAATGGTTTATACCTTCCGGTAATTGCAGCATAAGCATGTGCACCTGATTCAATAGCCCTTGTATCATTGCCTGTTGCCATGACAGCCGCGCTAACGCCGTTCATGATGCCTTTATTATGCGTTGCCGCTCTGAATGGGTCTGCTTCTGCGAAGGCATAAGCCGTAAGTATCGCATCGACAACAGCTTCTCCGCCTAAGGTTTCTTTCTTTACGACCACTCTAGCCCGGGCAAGTCTTTTCGCTGCAAGATTTGATAATATTCTTAGGAATACCTTGCCGCCTGTTAGCTCTTCAATATATGGGGCAATGGATTCAGCCATCGTGTTAACTGCATTCGCCCCCATGGCATCCAGTGTATTTACGATTAAATGAACGATCAGCATTTTACCAGCTAAGGTGTCGATAACCCTTGCTTCAACATCCTCAACCCCGCCGCCATGCTGAACCAATACCGGGTCCTTCGCATTGCACATTTCTTTTATTTTTTCTTTGTTTTCAAGAACAATATTTCTGGCATAATGTATATCCGCTACATTAATAACCTGAACCTGTGCAATCATAATCGATCCCGTATTGCTTGTAAATATACCGCCGTTTTCCCTCGCAAACTTCGCAGCATTGCTGGCAGCCGCTATAACGGATGGTTCTTCTGTTACCATTGGGATAACATAATCCTTACCGTTGATCAAGAAGTTGATCGCCACTCCCATAGGCAATGAATAGGTTCCGATTACGTTCTCTACCATGTGGTCCGCTTTGTCCAGATCAAGGGCATTCGGGTCAGCAATTACTTTTGCATCTTCCTCTGAAATGCCTGCAAACTCAACAACTTCTTTCAATCTATCCTCTACGGAAAGTTTATAGAACCCTGAATATACGCTTGTTTTCATTCTGCATTTCCCCCTTCTATAAAACTCATCCTATTTAAAGTCACTCCTCAATAACGACCTTCATCCTCATCAATGCCGAAGCCATACACTTGCCAATATTATCAAATCGGAGAGAGTTTGTAGCCCCCCCACCGAGTGCTTCATCCATAACAAAGTTAAACCCTGTTAGTGTGGGAACATCGTATCTGACAACTTTCCCCTTAACCACATCACCAAAATGTTCCTTCACTCTTTCTGCCGTAACCTGCTCTTTGATAAGGTCATAATATTTTGGTTCCCGGGCAAAAATACAGATGTTGCTTCGATTGCCCTTGTCGCCGCTTCTTCCGTGTGCAATATCTTTTAAGTAGATTACTGCCATCTATTTCACCTCCAGGATATGCGCTGTCAATTTTACTGCATCCCTTGGCACAAAAGTTGGCCATAAACTAATCACTTCACTTACTTTTGCACGCCCGCCAAACATTGCTCCACCTGGCGGCCCATTTAATGTAAGAGGTGCTATTTCAGGGACGAGCTTTTGCGCCTCTTCCTTTGTCTTTGTTCGGATAGCAAATCTTAAAATAACCTCGTTAACATTGCTAACCTTTTCTGGGCTCATATCGGCAACTCCCATATGAAGTCCATTCAGTCCCATGCAGTCAATCTGCATGTCCTCATACTGCAAATTTTTTCTTTTCATCTTTTTAAGCAAAATATCTTTTGCACACATTGCCTTTTCATAGGCATCCGGCCAGGCATAGGCATAATAGGTAACGAGCTTATAGCCGGCGTGGTAACCAACACACAGCTTCAGTTGGTCTGTTGGTTTTTTACCCTTGATGCCGCCCACCTTGACCCTATCCTTGCCTGCCTGCGTCAATGTGGCGTTACTGATGTCCGCTATTACGTCTGGCGTATAGTAGTTGGCAGGGTCATGTATCTCATAAAGTATCTGCTCTTTGCAGGACTGTTCCGTGATCAAGCCGCCGCAGTCCGGTGCTTTGGTAATGTGGAAATTATTTTCTGTCAGTTCTGCAATTGGGAAACCAAGCTGATCAAGGTCCGGTACGTTTCTCCAATCATAATCATAGTTGCCGCCGGAACCTTGCCCGCCGCATTCCAATAAGTGGCCTGCCATAATTCCTTTCGCAAGATTGTTATAATCATCGGTTGCCCAACCGAATTCCTTCATCAAAGGAGATAAAAACAAACTTGAATCGGTTGCCCTGCCTGTTATGACCAGTTTGGCATCTCTATTTAAACATTCCAGAATTGGCTCATGGCCGTGATAAACATTTACATTGACAATTTTATCCAAAATGTTCCTGAAATTTTCGTCATTATCCATATTTTTAAATTCGATGCCCTGTGCCATTAGCTCTGGTATTTTATCTTTTAAATCATCTCCGAGAACGTATCCTATTTTTAGGCCCTTTAAGTTCTGGGCCTGCGCTACTTTTTCAATTTCGTTTACGGCGCCGGTAATATTCATGCCGCCTGCATTTGTTAAAATGGTTATTCCCTTTTCGGCGCAATCCTTGGCAATTTCCTGGTATAGGGTAACAAAATCCTTGGCATAACCAGCATTTGGATTTTTCAGCTTCTGTTTTTGCATGATCGACAAGGTTAGCTCAGCAAGGTAATCACAAGCCAAATAATTCAAATTTGCATTTTTGACCATATGAACAGCCGCATCATTGCTGTCTCCCCAGAAGCCTTGACCCCCTCCTATAGAAACCTTCTTCATTCTATTTCGCTCCTTCGTAATTTTTAATCACAGTTTTCAATAACCATTGCGATCCCTTGACCGCCGCCTATGCATAAGCTGGCAACACCATATTTGCCGCCTCTGCGTTTAAGCTCATAAATCAATGTTGTCAATATTCTGGTGCCGCTATTGCCGAGAGCATGACCAAGAGCGATCGCACCACCGTTTACATTCACCTTCTTGTAAAGCTCCGTCCCGGGTTCCATCTCTAATTCATGCAGACAACCCAAGGTCTGAGCAGCAAAAGCTTCGTTTATTTCAAAAAGGTCGATGTCCGCCAACCTTAGACCCGCTTTTTTTAGCGCTTTCGGGATAGCCCTTGCCGGGCCAAGTCCCATGACCGTAGGATCAAGGGCAACTGTCGCATTCGACAATATCCTGCACATCGGTTTGCAGCCGAGTTCCTTTGACTTGCTTTCCCTCATAACTAAAACCGCTGAAGCACCATCATTCATACCCGAGGCATTACCGGCAGTTACTGTACCACCTGCTTTGAAGGCCGGTTTAAGCTTTGCCAGCCCCTCAAGAGTAGAATTTGATCTGGGATGCTCATCTGCCTCAAAGATAAAGCTGTCTTTTTTTGTTTTTACCTCGATAGGCAGGATCTCATCCTTGAACTTGCCGCTTGCTATTGCTGCGGCTGTTTTTAATTGGCTGTCCAAGGCAAATTTATCCTGGGCCTCCCTGGAAATATTATATTTTTCCGCCACCTTTTCAGCGGTAAGTCCCATGCTTGATTTTTCAAATTCCTGTCCTGGGATCGGGGCATAGTCAAAGGAGGTTATATATTTAAAACTGTCCAACAAAATCTTATCTCCTAATCGCAAGCCCTCATATCTTGAGGAAATTGGCAGGTAATAGGGAGACCTGGACATGTTTTCCGTGCCGCCTGCAATGATTATGTCTGCATCCCCGGCCGCTATCTGCTGGGATGCGGACACTACAGCCTGGAGACCCGAACCGCATTGAAGGTCTATGGTATAGCCAGGTGTATCCTCTTTAAACCCAGCCACAAGAGCTGCGGTTCTTGCCACATTCGGGGTACTTCCCACTGCCTCGCCAACTATTATTTCATCAACTAAATCCTGATTGATGCCGGATCTTTTGACGACTTCTTTCAATATTTCACTTGCTAGTATCTCAGTTGAAACAGTTTTTAGACTGCCAAGATACGCGCCTACTGCGGTTCTTACCGCACTTGTAATTACGCATTTTTCCAATTAAAGACGCCCACCTTTTTCATTTTTTAGAATCCAAATAGCGCTTTAATACCCCAAGCTGATGCATAGAAGGTCATAAACTGAACACCCGTGTGGATGCCGAAATATTTGTTTAATATGCCTCCAAAAACAGCGATTGTTCCAGCAATTGCGATTCCGATAGCACCCGCTTCATAATAGGCGATAACGGTAATCAACCCTACAAACATGCTGATGATGGCTTCCTGGCTCACATATTTCAAAACCATCATACTTGCTCTTCTTGCATAATTCATCGCAAAGGGATAGGCGATTATCGAAGCTACAATGATACCCAGCAGCCCGCATAAGAAGAATTGACCGGTCGACATAACATGATGCAGGTTATGCAGCGGCTCTACCGTAAAAACCGGCGGGGCATTATATAAAGGCGCTGCGGGGCCAACTGCCATCGGACTTAAAGGCAGCCCGAAAGCAACTAATGGTATCAGTGTCTCACCAATGTAGGTTGCTTCCGTTGTTGCATTCATCACAGCTAAAGAGCCTGTATGCTTTTGATAAAAACCGGCTGTTCTGGTCTTAACTGCCTCCCCTGCCATTACAGTCATACCTACAGGACTAAAGGTAAATGTGAGCCCTGATATGAATGATGCAATCGAAGTATACTTCACTTGTCTAGGAGTAAGTATTTTAAGTGGATTCGGGAACCACCCTTTCCACCCTTTCATTTCAGGTGCTAACCAGAATTCCCTCGGCCCCTTCACCACAAGATTATTACGGGTTTTAGGTGAAAGATAGGTAACCAAGTCTGCAAACATTGGTCCAATGGCAATACCAAGAAAAATACAGATTGATATTTTTTGGTTGCCGGCTGCAGCCATTTTAATCATTCCTTGCATGAACACAGCAAATGGCAATAATGCTAAGATACTTGCCCATTTACCTTTGGATGTATAGGCAATGATAAGCGCTGCGACCACAAAGATCGGTCCTGCCCATGCCTTTGCCACATCGCCAAAAGGAACAAGGAGTGTAGCGAAACCTACGGAAATGGGTAATGCAATAACCGCTCCTAAAATTGCCCCAGAAATCATTTTACGCAAAGCAATATGGGGCACCCCTAACCTTCGTAAAGCATTTGAATCATCCAAAAGCGGCACAGCCATCGTGTCTCCAGGCACACCCATTAAAGCGGTTGGTATGGCGTGCGTCATATGTTTGGAAACCACTGCGGCCATAAAAAACGAAAAGATAGCAACAGGAGGGAAGCCAAGTAAAATTATTAGTAAAGTAAATGGTGCAATGGTTGCGGTTTCATCCGTACCAGATATAAGTCCCATAAATGTGAAAATAATGCCGCCTAAAGCTGCCGCCCCTAAGGCCCAGACGATCATATTTAAATCCATACCGTTTACACCTGCCTTTTCTGTTCAGTCTTTTCTGTAAAAAGATCATAAATCCCAAGTTCTTTCATCTCTGCTATTACCTGAGGATCTGCAGTCTTTAACAATTCAGCTTCCTTCTTAAGATCTACGCCAAGGTCCTTTAGTACAGCATAGCGATCTTCCTCTACATAACCCTCACCTTCATTTACAATACGTTGTGGTTTGAATAGCTTTGCTGATATAACTGCGGATAGTAATGAGCCTACAATTCCAATCAATAACCCATAGGCTTTATTTAGACTTTCCGATAGATCTGGCATGACGGAATGAATAATCTTTAAGCCAACAATATAAAATGTTACACTGACAACGATACCGATTATAATTGCATAAGACAGATGTTTGATGTCTACTACGTCGCCCCATATTTCTGCATAGGTTCTTTTTTGCATATTAGCCTCCATTCTGCCGCTTTTGCAGCTAATAATTGATGCGTCTGTTTACTTCGTTCTTTTTTCCATATTAGCCTCCATTCCGCCCGTCATTGTGGCTAAAAATTGATGGGGTTTCCTTTACTTATTATTTAAGCATTTTTCATGCCAATACCTCAAAAATAAACAAAGTCTTCAATAGCAACGCTTTATAGCGTTTCCCTCCGAAGACTTTGTTTGAATAGTGTGACATTTTTGCCACACAATGTACACATTTTTTAAAAAGCACTGTATACCTTTTGTCACACATGTTTACTTTATGCCACTGTCAATTTCGTATTCTTTTAATTTTCTGTAAAAAGTTCTTCTACTTAGTCCTAACATCTCCATCGCTCTACTCCTGTTGTTCTGACTGGTTGAAATCGCCTCCTGAATAACTCTCTTTTCGAATATTTCCACTGCCTCTTTTAATGTTCCATAATTATATCCTACTTGATCTTCTTTTGTATTTAAGTCTTGATTATTAAAATGAGGCGGCAGGTGGGTTAAGTCGAAATAATCATCTGAACACATAATCACAGCATATTCTATACCATGTTGAAGTTCACGAACATTTCCCGGCCAGTCATAACGATGAAAAAAAGATAGAACTTCCGGAGAAAAGGAAACCGATTTTTTATATTTTTTATTGGCTATCTGCAAAAAATGGTTCGCTAAAATTCCTATATCTTCTCCTCGTTCCCTCAATGGAGGCACTGTTATTTCCACAATATTAATTCTATAATACAAATCTTTCCTGAATTTATTTTCATGAACCATCTTCTCAATAGGCTGGTTTGATGCAGCAATAATCCTTACGTTTACAGGAACATTTTTCTTCCTGCCAATTTTCTCAACTTCACCTTCTTGAAGTACCCTTAATAGTTTTGGCTGCATCGTTAAGGGCATGTCTCCAATTTCATCAAGAAACAGCGTCCCTCCGTCGGCTAATTCGAATTTCCCCATCCTGCCGCCAGACTTTGCGCCTGTAAACGTTCCCTCCTCATAGCCAAATAACTCACTTTCAATAAGGTTTTCAGGTATCGCTGCACAATTCACAATAATAAAAGGATGACTTTTCCTTTCACTGTTGGCATGGATTAACTTTGCAATCAATTCCTTGCCAACTCCATTTTCCCCTTTTACCAATACCGAAGCATCTGTTTTGGCAACCGTCATTGTCTGGGAGATGGCCTTAATAAAGCTGGGACTTCTCCCAACAATATTTAACCTTTTTAATTCATTTTGTTCTTCCGCCTGCAATCTAAAAGTTAGTGCCATTTCATTTGCTCTCTCGATTTGCTGGCCTAATCTTACTACTTCGGTAGCATCCGTAAAAATAGATGCTACTGCCCTAAGTTCCCCATCTTTTTCGATTGGAAATATACGAGTGGAAACAAATTTGTCCAAGGTTTTTATATATTGCTTTTTTTTAATGATGGTCTTTTTTGCTTTAAGTACATTTAGGATTTCTGCCTCCGGTTCAATTTGTTGCATTTTCTTGCCAATAATTTTGCGTATCGGAACTTTAAGTATACTTGCATATGCCGCGTTCGCGTAAAAAATCCGGCCCCCCGTATCAATTACGACTACACCTTCGTGAAACTTATCAATTATCTCAGTAATGATGAACATGTCCGTGTCCGCAGCACGGATTAGATAAGATAATATATCTCTATCTATTTCACCGATCTTATTTCCCTGGTCATTTGTCACTTCAACGATGGGTCTGACCCAACTCTGCTGACATTCCTTTAAACTATATATGCTGCAGTTTCCGTTTACGCCATCCTTTAGATGTTTTTCACCTGTCCAAGGTATCATAATATCCTGTACCTTCATTATGTATCACCTTTCATCCGATCATGCTTCATTGTAAAACTGCCATCTGATGTGTATTTATAATATTATCATAAGCAGTTTTATAACTGAAAATCAATTTGCTAATAGGATATCTTTCGGCTGCTAACCAAGCAAGTAGATTTTATTTTCATGGACTGTTTTCTTTCTTTCCAAGGGTTCACTCGTAACGCTAACATAATCGTTGACCGCCTTGGTATCTACTTTTACAGCTACCTCTTATGAAATAAGTAAAGCCAAAGACTGCGGGCTTTCCTACTGTCTTTTTGGGTACCCATTTAAGAGGGTTCGTTTCAACCCCGGCTTTACTGTCTTTCCTTACTTTCAGGTCCTACTAATTCTCATCGTGGTGGGGCAAAGCTGATTATTGCAAACTATATCATACCCGCTTAGATTTACGGATGTATAATTCATGAGAATAGGTAACAACGGAGTTTTCTCATGAATATAGCATCTTTTATAATTTACTGTGTTATTGATACGCAGTAAAAACAACCCTGCCTTTTTATTAAGAGGGCAGGGTTGTTTTTACCGCGGCATAATATCGTGAATAGAGCCACCGTGTGAAGTACACCCCCATTGTTAGACATCCTCTGACAGATGGGAACGTTTTTCTTATGGCGGTGATTTTTGTATTCTTACTGTAATTTATTATTTATTCCGTATAAACTCCTTCAAAACACCGCCCAGGCATTTAAGCCCTTCTACAATCCTCTCCTCCGGCATATTGGAAAAGTTGATACGAAAGGTGTTTTCGTGGCCGCCATTGGGAAAAAAGGAGCCTCCCGGCACAAAAGCCACATTTTTTTCAATGCTCTTTACCAGGACATCCCTGGCATTGATGTGCTCCGGCAGTACCACCCAGGTAAACAAACCACCCTGGGGCCTGGTAAAGGTCACTCCCGGGGGAAACTCTTCTGCCATTGTTTTGACCGTTAAATCCCTGCGCTGCCGATAGACCTCCCGTATTTTAGCAATGTGTTGGTCAAGGTCATACAGCTCTAAGTATTTGGCTATTTCACGCTGGGCGATGGTGTTGCATTGGAGGTCAGCCCCCTGCTTTACCAGTACATATTTCTCGATTACTTTCTTATCCCCTGCTATCCAGCCAATGCGATAGCCAGGGCAAAAGGTTTTGGAGAAGCTGCCCAGGGTCAGCACACAGCCGATCGGATCGAAGGCCTTGACGGCCGGCAGGGTCTCCCCTTCAAAGCGCAGCTCGCCATAGGGATTATCCTCAATCACCATAACCTGATACTTCATCGCTGCCTTTACCAACTGCTCCCGCCTTGCCAGACTCCAGGTTCTGCCGGTGGGATTCTGAAATTCAGGAATCACGTAGATGATTTTCACCCTGGGGGTGCTGGCCAGGATTCTTTCCAGTTCAACCGGAATCATCCCATCGTCGTCCGTGGGCACCTCCTTAAACTTACAGCCATAGGCTTTAAAGGCACTGATGGCCGCCAGATAGGTGGGGCTTTCACAAAGCACCACATCTCCCTCGTCCAGAAATACCTTGCCGGAAAGATCCAAGGCCTGCTGGGAGCCATGGGTTAAAAGGATGTTGTCCGCCGCAAATTGCGTGCCCAGCCGCCCATTCATCCTGGCGGCGATCCACTGCCGCAGGGGGGCAAACCCTTCGGTAGTGGTATACTGGAGAGCCTCGGCTCCTGCCTCCTCCAGCACCAGTTGATTGACCTTCTTAATCTCCTCCACAGGAAAAAGCTCCGGCGCCGGCAGCCCCCCGGCAAAGGAGATTACTTCCGGTTTTTCAGTTACTTTTAAAATCTCTCGAATCTCCGAAGCCTTCAGGCAGGAGATTCTTCGGGCAAACTTAAAATCCATAAAAAATACCTCCAAATCACACAATGGGATTAATTTCTATATCCAGGCTGCTCTCCCGGTCATCCCTGGCAGCCATTAAATCCTTCATGGCCAGACACAATCTTTTAATCCCCTCAGGGATATCCGCGAAGGAAGCAAAGGTAAAATTCAATCGGATATAATCATCCCCCTGGCCAGCGGTAAAGAAGGGCGTGCCCGGCACAAAGACCACCTTATACTCGGCGGCCTTTAAAAGCAGCTTGGCTGCCGATAGCCCAGCTGGGAGCTTACACCAGAGGTAGTAGCCGCCCCTGGGTTTATTCCAGTGCACATTGGCCGGGGCATATTGGGACAGGGCCTGACACATGGCATCCCTTCTGGCCCGATACTCCTCACAAACCTTTGGAATATGTGTTTCCAGAGAACCATTCACGATAAACTTTTCAACAATCCACTGGGATAGACTGTTAGAATGTAAATCAATGAGCTGTTTGGCTGCGGCAAATTTTTGAACCACCTTTTTATTGGCCACCAGCCAACCCAAGCGCAAGCCCGAGTAGAGGTTCTTAGAAAAGGTGCTCAGATAAATCACATAGCCATTGCGATCCATTGACTTCAACAGCGGATACTGGTGCCCCTCGTAGCAAAGGTCCCCGTAGGCATCATCCTCCAGCAGGAGAACCCCATATTTATTGGCCAATTCCATCAGTTGTTTTCTGCGTTCCAGCTTCATTTCTGTTCCCGAAGGATTATGAAAGGTTGGCATGGTGTAGATCAACTTGGGTCGATACCTCAGCAGCAGTTGTTCCAGTTCATCCACCCTCATCCCCTGCTCATCAATGGGAATGCCAATGACCCTTGCGCCAATGGAGCGAAAGGCTTGGATGGCGGGAAAAAAGGAAGGTTCTTCTACAACCACAATATCGCCGGGGTCCAGAAAGATCCTGGCAGCCAATTCAATGCCCTGCTGGGAGCCGGAAAGCAGCATGACCTCTTCCCGCTGGCAATATACCCCCCGTTGGTGCATCAAACCGCATACAGCCTCCCGCAGTGAAGTGAAGCCTTCGGTGGGTGTATGCAGTAAAGCCCGGTAATTCTTCTTAGTGACAATTTCCTCTTCGATGCCAGCTAAGGCTTGCATGGGACCCGTTTCTGGCGAAGCAATGCCAGTAGCAAAGGAGATAACATCCTTTCTACTGGCCAGGGTCAGCAGATCTTTGACCATATAGGATTCAAGGCGCTGGGAATACTGGCTGAAAATCTGATTCCAAGCTGGCTCCTCCGGGTAGTGGCTTAAATCCAGCTCCTCCTCCGGATAAGCCAGTACCAGTGTCCCCTTTCCCACCTGAGAGCCCACCAAACCCTCGGCCTTTAACTCCCGATAAGCATTTAAGACCGTCGTTCGATTGACACCCAGCCTCTCGGCCAACTTCCTTTCCGGAGGCAGCCGATAACCAGGCACCATCTCCCCCGCTAAAATCTGACCCCGGATCTGTTCAAAGATTTGCCAATAAACCGGCACCGCACTTTCCCTGTCAAGGGTTACTTTCATACCAAATCACCCCGTTGGATTGATCCAATTTCATCATACAAGGATTTTTCCCTCAACTCAACCACCAATTTTGCTTTTTTTAGACCAACCAATTTAATTATTGGTTGATATCTGATGGATTTTTCGGTTATGAATCATAACTATTCGATCAAGAATAGCATCTGCCAGGGTGTGTTTGCCAATCATAAAAAAACACACCAAGTGGGCCTATAAAGAGGTCACTTTCGTGTGTTTTTACTTTGTGCTGTACGATAACTACGAATTGGAGAAATGAATCGTTTTGAAACCCTCCCATAGATGACACAAGGGTGACACCAGGGGAATGGTTTCGGCCTAAAAATGGTAATCGTTTTCTAAGTTCAAATTGTTGATATTTTTAGGTGAATATTGCCATTGAATAGTGCGTATATTCCGGCGTTCCGGAGCCACCCATTCCGAACCCTCGATTTGGCAGGCCTTTGATTATGTTGCAATAGGAAGTAATGTTACTCGTTCGCTACCTTTTAACTATTGCGGTGTATATCCTGCAAACGGCTCACCTAGTATATTTCTTAAGTCGGACATGATTTTTTCGTCCTGACCTATATATTGAACGATTATATTTCCCTTTTTATAGAAGTGAGGCCAGGAAACCCAGCTAACATGTATTGCTTGGGAGCCATTATAATAACTAAAGCCATCACTATCAATATATCTAGCCTCAATCTCCATGTTTTTATTGTTGCTAAATAGATATATATCTATTACTGTATTACCAATTATCATTCTTTTTGCTGTAGTTGGTAGAAAGTTTAGTTTCACATCTTTAATTTCAAAATTATAATTTCTTGCCTTCATTTCATTCTGAAATTGTTCAATCGTATAATATTCTTTAAAGTTATTGTATGTAATATTTACTATATTCGAGACTCCATCCCATTCTACATTGCAATCAAGAGCTTCACCTAAGAACCGAACTGGTATAAAGGTTCTACCATCTCTAATGACCGGTGTGGTGTCCATGGTTTTTGTTTCCTCATTAACAATAAAGTCTTTTTGTCCAGTCGTCATCTCTACCCTAATTCCCTGTTTCTTGAAAATGATTTTACGTGTTTCATTTGTTAGAAATATTTCGTCATATCGTTCACAGTTACGACCCTGGCCAACATCCATCACATATGCCTGTGTACGACCTGTGGTGTCAATAAAAGGTGACACCTTGGGGTTTAGATTATATCCGTTGACGAAAACCTGAAGATTGTTATCCAAGATGGGTTCTTGATATTCTACTGCCCTACCACCAATTTTAAATTTATCAATAACAGTTATTCCGTCAGAGGCATATAAATTAATAATTCGATACTCTGGAAGATTTCTCATGTATTCTATTGCTTCTTCTGGCGTATTTGGCTGAGGGCCATCAAGATCCTCCCTCATCTGATGTGTATTCGTTCTGACCTTTCAAATTAAAAGCCCCCTCAGTTGTACCCGCCAAATTAGAAGGCCTGTTGTTTATAGGAATGATGTTTTAATCGGTAGCCAAGTAATATGAAACACTAGCCTACTTCAATTAATGGAATCTATATGAATCTCTTCCCTCATGGAAATTTCTAATATATAATAAAGGTCCATAATCTGCCAAGCTATATTAAAAAAGAATGAATTTATATGTAGCATAAGCCGCAAGGGTAACTGCTGCCATAATGCTCTTATAGAATCTTTCTGGAGCAAGCTTAAGAAAAAATGGTTATACGGTAGGAGTTTAAGACAAGGTTTGAAGCAAAGGTAGCTATATTTGAATATATTGAATTTTTTATGATCGACAAAGAAGCCACTCCAGCAACAATTATGGAATACCTATGGAGTAATCCAGGCAGCCTAAATTCTGAAGCGATTATTTCCACTGTAACCCTAGTCGCCCTTGATATGGAGCCTACACGCCCGTGTTTCCATGGTTGGGTAGTTTGGTCACTTCCATTTTACCAAAATGGAAAGGTGTCTGTTTGTCAATATGGTAAATTTCTTTTCAAGAGCCTAGAAATTACAATGGCGAATACCTTTTTTAAGGTGCGAAAGTTAAGTAAATTAAATGGTATACGTAATATATTTCTTTATCTAAATAAGCTTTATTATGAGAGATTTAATAAATCAGAAACTGAACATAGTTTATTTATTATGCAAGTGCATTTGTATATTTAACGATCTCAGAAACCCATTCTGAGTAATTATTAGCTAAACAAGTTAACGCCCAATTAGGATGGGATTTAGAGTAAGGTTGAAAAATATCATTGTAGTTAACATCTCTAAGGTGCGAGGAAATGTAATATTTGGGGTTGATAAGTTCTTCACCTTGTTTAATCAAACCTTCCTCGATGGCTATTTTTTCCATTAAAGTATTGGGATAAATTCTAATCCCCAAGTTTATCCATATCGCATCTGGATTAATTTGTTCCATTATTTCAAGACTCTCTTTGATTGTATCAATTGTTTCGCCGGGACCTCCTAATAATAACGAATGCACCACTCTTAAACCGGCTTCCTTACACATTTTAGCAGAATGTACGATATCCTCCTGAGTAAAGGGTTTTCTCATATTTTTAAGCATAATTTTAGAAGCAGTGTCCATACCACTAAAATCAACCATTTGACAACCGGAGGCCTGGAGAATTGTAAGTAATTTGGAAGGTAGAAGATTTGTTTTCGGCGAAAAGGCAGCATTCCACTCTATCTTTAATTTGCGGTTTAAGATTTCCTGACAAATCTGTATAGAGTGTTGGGGAGGAAAATTAAAAATAGCGTCTACAAACCTCATAGACTCAATATTCAGTGTTTTATGTAAATATTCAAGTTCATCCCCAACCAATTTGGGGTCACGTAAACGTAACTGGTTGCCTTCTAAGTAAGGAGATGTGCAATAGATACAGCCCTGATTACACCCTCTTTTACTTTGAATATTTAACCAGCGTTTTCCGTTTAAACTGTAGCAATCCATGTACTTACTTTCCCTTTTAGGGAAAGTAAGATTAGAAAAATCAAAATCATAACGTTGTTTGTTAAAGAATAAGTTACCATTATCATTTATAATTAAACCATTAATCTCTCTAACATCCTGACGTTTAGAATACCTCTCTATAAAATTAATCAAAGCTTGTTCCCCATCACCAACTATACCATATTTAACATCATAGTATTGGATTAATTCCTTTGGTAAAACTGAGAACCCGGAGCCACCTAATACAATAGTAGCATCCGTAATTTCCTTTGTGTAATCTATGATATTCTTATATTTTTCATAATATATCTTAGGAACCTTAAAGACTAAATTATCTATGTTTCGTATAGAGAAACCGATAAAATTTGGATTAAAAGTTGTTATAACTTCTTTAAGAGCAAGTTTTTCATCATCTTCATTTATAAGATCGAGTATTTGAACCATATAACCGTGGTCTGTTAAAACTCTTTCTAAATAATAAAGTCCTAAAGGAAAGGCAGGGGGGAATTTTTCATCATTGGGTGAGATTAATAATACTCTCATTACTAAAACCTCCTTATTGAATGAGTTTTATCTCCTTAGAATTAATTGATATGACAGTATCAAATTAGATCCCATTAGGAATTAACTGCGGGTTTAATATTATATCTTAGTTGGCACTTGCCTCAATAAAATGAGTCTTTCTTTGATTTACTCACTCATTCTTACAATTTCAAGTCACCCGAACAAGGTTCAAAGGAATAGGTTTGCACAGGTTACAATATATGGATGATTAGTAAGTACCCAATAAATCGGTGTATGGAAACTTTGCTTGTTGGTATTCATAGCTAGCATATTGGTAAGCTACTTCTGGTGTTTTGCAAAGATGTCCGTAGCCTTTTTTAGAATGGCGTTTTCCTACTGTAGACCAGCTACCATCTTCTTTAAGCGCCTAATCTTATCGTTTTCTGGCAGAAGATTTCCACCACCTGGGAAAGCAGTTTCCTTATGTGTTTCAAACTGATTAATCCACTTGTAAAGAGTATTTATATGGATACCAAGTTCTTTAGCAACTACCTGTGCAGGACGTTCCTGCTCTAGTACCAAGCAACAGCTTCTTGTTTAAATTGTTTATCCAAACGCTTCATGATGAACACCTCCGCTGGATTAATTATACCAGCTATTCACCGTGTCCATCAAAACGGGGAAAGGTCAATTATATCTTCCCACAAAGGCATGTCCACCCCTTCCGTGCCCCAGAAAATTAGCTCTGTTCAAGTTTAATTTTTGGTGCTGTCATACTCCCACTTTCAAATTTAGTTTTGTCCATATCGATATAGAAGTTAAAATTCAGGTAACTCTTCTGTTTTGGCTGCAATATAAATATATTTTGGTTTTGGTCATCTTTTAGAACCAAATCCTCAACAAAGTATTCCTTATCAATTAGTTTTACAGATACTTTTAGCTCTTCCTGACTGTGATTCGTTACATTTACCGTTCCAGATATCTTCTGTTTTTGCCCTTCTCTATCAACCTTACAGGTACTATTTCTTGGATGATACTCAACCGCCTTTATACCGTCTTTAAAGGAATAGTACGTATTTTTTGCATACTCTGTTACCGCAGGCATAATGAATAAAAGAAGAACTAAAAATATCCATGGCATTTTTTTGATTAAGTAGGGATGACTTTCTTTTAGATACTTAGTAGTCCCTCGCCAACCAAGAGCAATAAAAAGAAGTGCATAGACAACTGTATAATGGAACCCCAATTTTTCTTGATCATTGTGCCAAGCCTTCAAGCCTAATTGGTTAAGTAGATAATCACCTAAGCAAAAACCATTGGACGCTGTAGAAGAGAAAAACAATCCTACTATCATAAGTAAAAAGCATGCGCTGCCAATAATTTTATTTTTTATTTACTTAAACCTTTCCAAACACCAATTTCCAAATTTAATTTCCTAAATAAAATGGCAGATCTTGTTAATTTCTGCTATTCTTTTAAATTACTATGAAACAATCAATAATCCTTTAAATGTATGATCAATCTCAGAATAATTGCCAATTTATTTCAATACTTTTACTTAATGGTTACGTCTAACTGGATATACTCGTGGTAACTTCGAAAAGGTTAAAACTGACAATAGAAAACACAATGGGACGTCAGACTGTTACAAAACTGCTAATTCATCTCACACATTTATGCAGCGTTGAGGACAGAATGCAAGGATTTTATCCGAAATTTACGCAAATGGCTCAAAATGCAAAAAGCACCTCGCGCAACCGCCTTCAGACTGTCCATGATTCCCTTAAATCCTAATACTGTTACCGCTCTTTTTAGATTCTAGCCTAAAAAGAGCAAAGCAACCTCACTGCGCACCTTTCGTCTGGTGCGTAGCAGGAAATATCGACCATCCAAGGCGTGTTTTACCGTGCCAAAGGGGTGTTCCACCATCTGTTGCCGCCGTTTGTAGAGGGTTAGATTATCTGCGAAGTTTCTGTCTGCCTCCTCATAAATTCTACTGTATTGGCTCCGCGTTATCGTACGGTATGAACGCTTTCCCTTGATGCAAGTACTTTTTTGTGGACAATCTGCGCAGGCCGTTTTGTTGAAGTAGTTGCGACGTTTAGCCGACTTTTTGCTGTGGCTATAGAGGGTTTGTCCCATAGGGCAGAGGTAGATATCTTGTGCAGCGTCGTATTGGAATTTATCGCTATGGAGTTCCTCCGGCTGATCTTTCTTGTTCGGAGCCTTCTGACGGGAGACGACGGCTTTAATCTTATAGCGCTTTACTTTTGTTAAATCTCGGCCATTGTAATATCCTTTATCCGCTAATACGGTGAAACGCTTGTAACCCAGTTTCTTGACTCGCTTTACCATATAACTCAGTTGGTTTTGGTCTGCGGGACTTTGGGAGACGTGGTAGTCCAAAATAAGATCATGTTTGCCGTCTACTGCGCTTTGGATATTATATGCCATTTCCACGCCGCCACGGTTATTCCCCATGAGTCGTGCGTCCGGATCCACAGCAGAGACCTCGTTGCAGCAAGTTTCGTCCATTTGAGCTAGATATCCCTCATAGCGTTCTTTTCGGGAGAGCAGTTCGGCAAGACCTGCCGGGGCTGCTCCGGAGTTTGGTTCTTCCAAATGATCTGCCGCCTCTGCCTCTGTCATGTATTCCGCTATTTTCTCATCCAGACGGGTTAGCCGCTCGGTCAGTTTCTTCCGGCTGAAATTCATCTTTTTGTTGTTAGAGGCCTTGATCTT